>JBKPJW010000162.1:0-34679 GCA_046730875.1 Actinomycetota bacterium
GACGAAGGCGGGGATGGCCAGCGGCGCGGCAAGCAGCACGGCCCACCACTTCCGGCCCGCCAGGGTGGTGCGTTCGACGAGCCATGCCCCACCGACGCCCAGGACCAGGCACAGCGGCACGGTCACCACGGTCAGCAGCACGGTATTGAGCAGGAGTTCGCCCACCCGAGGGCGGACGATCAGGGAAACGGCGGTGTTCCAACCGGTGGCGCCCGTCATGAAGACCACATAGGCCAGAGGCACCAGGGAAAACAGCGCGATCAGGACCGCCATGATGGATATCACGGAAACGCCGAAAGGCGGGCGGGGGCGCTTGCCCCTACCCGCCGTCGTCGTGTCAGTCCTCAGGTCATTAGAAGGACCGGGGACCGCCAGCTTGGAGTTCACTGCTGTTACAGGAGCCCCGCCTGGGTCATCAGTTCGGTGACCTTGGCGGAATTGAGCTTGGCCGGATCCACGGTGGGAGCCTGCAACTCGGTGAGCGGAACCAGTTTGTCGTTGGACGGGACGTCCGAGGCGACGGCGTACTCGAAGGAGGTGCCCTTCTGGAGCACTTCCTGGCCCTTCTTGCCGGTAATGAACTTCAGGAAGGACTGGGCCGCTGCGGCGTTCTTCGAAGAGTTCAGCACGCCGCCGCCGGAGATGGAGACGAAGGCGCCCGGGTCCTGGTTCTTGAAGTAGTACGGTGTGACGTTCTTGGAGTTCTCGCCGGTCTTGGCCTGGTCGCCGTAGTAGTAGTAGTGGTAGATCAGGGCGGCGTCCACTTCGCCGGCGTTGACGGCCTTCATCGCCGTGCTGTTGCCCTTGTACGGCTTGGAGTTCTCCTTCATGCCCTTGAGCCATTCCTGCGTAGCGGCCTCACCCTTGAGTTCCAGCAGGGCCGAGACGATCGCCTGGAAGTCGGCGCCCGACGGCGAGGCCGCCCACTTGCCCTGCCATTCGGGCTTGGCCAGGTCCAGCATGGACTTGGGCAGCTTGTCCTCGGTCAGCTTGGCCTTGTCATAGACCAGCACGGTGGAGCGGGCTGCGATGCCGGTCCACTTGTTGGTGGAGGGGCGGAACTCGGCGGGAACCTGGTCCACGGTGGCCTTGTCCACGTCGGCGAAGAGGCCGGCGTTCTCCACCTGGGCCATGGCGGGCGAGTTTTCCGTGAGGAAGACATCCGCCGGTGAGGCCTGGCCTTCCTGGATGATCTGGTTGGACATTTCCGTGTCGTCGCCCTGGCGCAGCGTGACCTTGATGCCGGTCTCCGCGGTAAAGGCGTCCACCCACTCCTTGGTCAGGGATTCGTGCTGGGCGTTATAGACCGTGATCTCACCGGCGGCCGTGCCGCCAGCGGCCGGGCTGCTGGTGGCCGGCGCGGAGGAACCGGAGCCGCAGGCGGCCAGGCCCAAGGCGGCAGTGGCGGCCAAGGCGATGCCCGCCAGTGCGTTTTTGCGAATCTTCATGGGACTACTTTCTGCATGGAATTCGTCGGCGCCCTGACCCCGCTGAGCGGGGAGTAGCGGGCATGCTCAGTAAAAATGACTGTAGGTTAGCCAAACCTAAGCAACCAACCCAGAACGCCATTAAGTGATCAGGATCACATGGATTACGAACCTATTGCGTGACGTAATTAGTGTGGCTCTGGCGCGGGTGCCGTGGTGATCGACGCGGCCGCCTCCAGCACCATCCAAGCCTGGAGCTGGGTGGACAGTTCGACGGCGGCCCCCTCCGGGTAGCTGTGATGCGCCGGCAGTTCGGTGCGGTCCGAGAAGACCAGGCGGCTGCCCGCACGGGCGAGGCGATCGTGCGGGGGGAGGATCCGGCGGCCTTGCCAAAGGGCTTCGGCGGTATCGTTTACGAGCGTCGCCGCCGTGCTCCGACTCTCGGCGGGAAGCCGTTCGTCAAGGGCGGCAAGGGCCAGGTATCGAACGAGGATCCCGGTGAAGAGTCCGCCGTCGCCCGTTCCCTCGCAGCGCAGCACGGCAGCGGTGCCCCCCGGAAGTGGCACCGGCTGCGTGAGGCGGCGCGCCACGGCGTCCACCAATGCGGCCGCGCGGGCGAGGTTCGTCTCGCCGCCGAGTTCCAGAAGCGCCCCGAGGATGGGTCCTTGGTTGTACGTGTAGATGGTGGCTTCCAGCACCGCTTCACCCGATCCGGAAATCCGCAGGCCGTCCCGGTACAGGCCCTGTTCGGGCTCGTAGAGCCTGGCGTCCAGCCAGTCCACCAGCGCCTGCGCTTTGGCCTTATTGCCCGTCCGCGCGTAGTAGAGAGCTACGGGTGCGGTGGCGGGCGTGTTCTTGAAATCTCGCGTTTTGCTCCAGAAGGTGCCGCCGCCCAGGTCGTCGGTGGAGGCGGAGTCGAACTGCAGCGTCAGGCGCTGCAGGACCTTGGCGTTGCGCCCCCGGCCCGATCGCTGGCGGGTCTCCTCGGCCAGCTTGTCCAGCCGGAGCGTGGCAAGGGCCAGCCAGGCCATGTCGTCGTAGAAGTTGTTGACTACGGTCAGGAAATTGCGCAGCCGGATGCCCGTGACGAGCCGGGAAGCGAGCCGCCCGGCGCTGGGCCGGTGCTCGCCGTCGAACTTGGCTGCCGGGTGCCCGGGCGACCCCAGTTCCCGCCGGCCGGTATCCACAAGGCAGTCGAGGTAATGCGCCTGCCACCAGTAATTCCAGGGACGGGACAGGTTCCTCAGCCGGCCCGAGGGTCGGAGGGTTGCGGCAATATGGGTCCCCGGCAGGAAGAAGAGCCGCTGCCCGAAAAGCCTGGTCACCGAGCGGGCGGCCTCGTCGGCGCGGACGGACCAGTCGGGGGCGGCGGCGTCAGCTCGGGTCATGGCTCAAGCCTAATCGCGGCGACCCGTGCCGACCGCCGGCCCGGCGGCGATCCGGCGGCGACCGCGAAAGGCCGGCCGAACGTGCGGAATGCCAGCATTCCAGTTAAGATTCATTAACTAATGTTCCCCCGGGCGGCTGCAAGTGCCGCCCGCGTCGAGGCTTCGCGGCCTCTCGGCCGGGGTTCGGTTCCACATCAAGGAGGATGGATGGACATCAAGGGTACTGTCGCGCTGATCACGGGCGCGGCCTCAGGTCTCGGAGCCGCCACGGCCAGGCGCCTGTTCGACGCCGGCGCGTCGGTGGTGCTCGTTGACCTGCCGGGGTCCGCCGGGGACGCCTTTGCCGCCGAACTGACCGCATCCGCTGCTGCCCCCGCGGCTGGTTCCGCCGGCGGGGACGCGCCGGCCGCTGGCGGAGGCGGGCCGGCCGGGACCGGCCGCACGGCCGTCTTTGTCCCTGCCGACGTCACCGACGAGGCGCAGGTGCAGGCCGCCGTCGACGCCGCCGCCGCCCTCGGCCCGCTTCGCATCGTGGTGAACTGTGCCGGGATCGCCACCCCGGGCAAGGTTCTGGGCCGCGACGGCGTGCTGCCGCTTGAGAACTTCAACCGCGTCATCCAGGTCAACCTCGTGGGCACCTTCAACGTGATCCGACTCGCCGCGGCCGCGATGGCAGCCACCGAGCCCGCCACCACGGATCTCGGCGGCCCCGAACGCGGTGTCATCATCAACACCGCCTCCGTGGCCGCGTTTGACGGCCAGATCGGCCAGCCCGCCTATGCCGCCTCCAAGGGGGCCGTGGCAGCCATGACCCTGCCGGTTGCCCGTGAACTCGCGCGCTCGCTGATCCGGGTTGTCACTATCGCGCCGGGCATCTTCGAGACGCCCATGATGGCCGGGCTGCCGCAGGAAGCCCAGGACTCCCTGGGCCAGCAGGTGCCGCATCCATCCCGGCTGGGCCGACCCGCCGAGTACGCCAATCTCGCCGCGCACATTGTGGAGAACGCCATGCTGAACGGCGAGACCATCCGCCTCGACGGCGCCATCCGCATGGGTCCGAAATGACCAGGTCCGATATGACCGGTTCCGGGGTGGCCGGGTCCGGGGTGGCCGCGGCAACCGCACCGCCTGTGGCCGCGTCGCCTGTGGCGGGGCTGCCCGCTGCCGACTTCTTCGACTACGAATCCCTGCTCAACGCGGCGGAACGGGCGAAGCTGGCCCAGCTGCGGGAGTTTCTGGCTGCCGAGGTCGCCCCGTTCGCCACGGAGTGGTGGAACAAGGCCGAATTCCCGGCCCAGATCCTGCCCAAGCTGGCCGCCCTGGAACTGAGCGCCCCCGCCCGGCGCGGCTACAGCAACCTGTTCGCCGGATTCGTCATCGCCGAGATGACCCGGGTGGACACCTCGCTGGCGACCTTCTTCCTGGTCCACCATGACCTCTTCGTGGAGGCGCTGTACGGCTTCGGCTCCGAGGAGCAGAAGGCGCGCCTGCTCGACGACGCGGCGAGCCTGCGCACCACCGGCGCCTTCGCCCTCACCGAACCGGAACACGGCTCGGACGTCGCCGGCGGCATGGAAACCCGGGCCCGGCGTGTTCCCGGCGGGACGGCCGACGGCGGCCAGGCCTGGGTGCTCAACGGCGCCAAGCGCTGGATCGGCAACGGGACGTTTTGTGACTACATGCTCGTCTGGGCCCGGGACGAGGCCGACGGAGCTATCCGCGGCTTCATCGTCGACGCGACCCTGCCGGGCGTGAGCAGGAGCAGGATCGAAAACAAAATCGCGCTGCGCACGGTGCAGAACGCGGACATCGTCTTCACCGACGTTCGCGTGGCCGAGACGGACCGATTCGCCGGCATCAGCAGTTTCGAGGACACCAACGAGCTCCTGCGCGGCTCACGGATCATGGTGGCCTGGCAGGGCGTGGGCCAGCAGCTCGCGGCGTTCGACGTCGCCCGGCAGTACGCCGTCGAACGCCAGCAGTTCGGCCGTCCGCTGGCGAAGTTCCAGCTCGTCCAGCAGCAGCTGGTGACCATGCTCGGCAACGCCGTGGCGAGCATGGGCATGATGGTCCGGATCGCTCAGCTGCAGGAGCAGGGCGCCGCGGACATGCCGCAGGTGGCCCTGGCAAAGTCCTATGTCAGCGCCCGGATGCGTGAAACTGTGGCGATAGGCCGGTCGCTGCTGGGCGGCAACGGGATCGTCACCGACTACCGGATGGCGAAGATCTTCTCCGACGCCGAGGCGATCTACACCTACGAGGGCTCGTTCGAGATCAACACGCTGATTGCAGGGCGCGCCGTCACCGGAGTATCCGCGATCGTCTAGAAGACCGTCCAGAAGAGGCTGTCTAAAAGAGGCCGGGTTCCTTCTCGCCGGCCGTAATCCGGTAGTCCAGGCTGTTGTTCTTCACCGGCATGGGGCAGGTGCCGTACGGGGTGAAGGCGCTGGGGTAATTGATGGCCCGGTTGAAGTCCAGCACCACGGTGCCGTCAGGACGGGGTCTCGCCGTAGAGACCTTCCGCCACTCATCCGTTGAGTCCCCGTTGGTCTCGTCGTGGAACGTGACCGTCAACGCGCCGAGCTTCTCCTCTTCGGCCTGCAGATGGAACTCATGGTCCGAGCCGGGCAGGCGGAAGACCAGCTCGCCGACCGAGCGGTGGACCCCGTCCACCAGCGGGTTTGCGGTGCCGATCGGCACGTCGACGGGCTCGGAATAGGGCACGAAGCGGGCCTCGACTGCCAGGTCCGGGCGGAAATCGAACGTGGGCACGCCGTCGAACTCAGTGAACGCCGGTGACTGGGAGTCCCGCGTGCGGATGGCGTACCTGTCCGCGCGCATGGCGAGTTCCACCACCACCTGACGGCCGTCGTCGCCGCCGTACTGCACCCACATGAGTGACTCCTCGTCGGCGAGGACCGCGCTGACGGTCCCGTCCACGGGTTCGCCGGTTTCCACGAGGGTCAGGCCGTCGGACGCGGCGGCGGTAAGGAACGCTGCCGTGCCGTCAGTGGACCAGAGGCCCGGGGCGAGTTCGACGGCTGCCGGCCGGTCCTCGAGCCACTGGAAGGAGGTCAGGGTCAGCCAGCCGTAGGCGCTCGCGAGGGCTGCGTTGCGGCTGTTCCGGAACCGCTGCCAGCGGGCCAGCTGCGGGTCCGTCGCAGAATCAATTGTGGGATTCGAGCCAGGCCCGGTTTCAGGAGCGGTCATGGGCACCTCCAAGGGGTATCAGCCCAACTAGCTCGCAGCAGGGGCCGTTTTGAAGCCTCAGAACGGCCCCTGCTGCCAGTCAGTTGGGGGTGGGTGGAAATCTGAGGCTCGCCGCCACCAGTTGGGCGGCGGTGGCCTTGGCGGCGGCGGCCGCGTCCGGGTCGCCGTCGAGCACCCCGCTGGCCAGGCCGCCGTCGAGCAACAGGGTCAGGCTGCGGGCGAGTTGGTCCGGATCGTGTGCTCGGGCGCGGGCGGCCAGCTCACGGATCCAGGCGCGGATCTGCTGCTTGTGGGCGACGGTCCGGTCGTGGACTCGGGTGCCCGCGGCTGATTCGGCAGCCGCATTGATGAAGGCGCAGCCGCGGTAGCCGTCCCGCCGGCAGGCGGTGGTCAGGGCGTCGAACAAGCCTACGAGCTGTGCGGCGGGGTCTTGGCCGGCAGCGTCGGCGGCGGCGTGAAGCTGCCCGGTCCAGACGCCGTCGACCTTTTCCAGATAGGCGAGAATGAGGTCATCCTTCGCCGGGAAGTACTTGTAGAACGTGGCTTTCGCGACGCCGGACTCGGTGATGATGGTATCGATGCCGGCGGCCCGGAATCCGTGCGCGTAAAAGAGCCGGAAGGCCGTGGCCAGGATCTTCTCCCTGGCGGGCCCGGCGGAGGAGCGGGCAACCGGCGGTGCGGCTGCTGGCAGCGTCATGAAAACCATCGTACACAGACAAGTCTGTCTAGGCCCGGCGCCCTGGCGTCCGCCCAATGCCTTGTTGTCGCCAAGTCCGTTTGATAGCGTCATCCTCAGGGGTAGACGAATCTGTCTACCCCTGAATTTTCGAGGTGAGCTCCTGGTGGGCGGAACAGAGGATGCCATGAAGGTAGCAGTACTGGGAACCGGGATGGCGGGGCGGGCGATTGCCGGCGCTCTCGCGGGCTTGGGGCACGACGTTGTGATCGGCACCCGCGACCCGAAGGCCACGCTCGCCCGGACCGAGCCGGACAGGATGGGCACCCCGCCGCTCGCCCAATGGCACGCCGCGAATCCCGAAATCGGCCTCGCCGCCTTTGCCGACGCCGCGGCCGGCGCCGAGCTGGTGGTCAACGCCACCAACGGCAACGGCTCATTGGCCGCGTTGGCCGCCGCGGGCACGGGGAATCTCGCCGGCAAAGTCATCATGGACGTTGCCAATCCGCTGGATTTCTCGCGGGGCATGCCGCCGTCGCTGAACCCGGTGAACACGGACAGCCTCGGCGAGGAGATCCAGCGGGCCTTCCCCGAGGCGCATGTGGTGAAAACCCTGAACACCATGACGGCGTCCGTGATGGTGAACCCGGCGAGCGTGGCCGGCGGAGACCATACGGTATTCGTCTCCGGGGACGACCCCGATGCCAAAGCGGCCGTGACGGAACTGCTCAAAGCCTTCGGCCACCGCGACGTGATCGACCTCGGCGACATCACCACTGCCCGCGGCGCGGAAATGATGCTGCCGATCTGGCTCCGGCTCTGGGGCGCGCTGGGCACCGGCGAGTTCAATTTCAAGATCGCGCGCTGAAACCTAACTGACTGGCAGCTGAGGCCGTTCTGGACGTCCAGAACGGCCTCAGCTGCCAGTCAGTTGGGGGGCCGGGGGCCGGGGCGGAGCGGCGTGGTGCGGCCCGACACTATCTGAGACGGAGTTCCGGCCGGCGGTGCCTGCGGGTAACATCCCATGGGAAGAAGTAATCAGGCTCACAGTATCCAGCGCAGTGTACGAGCCACGTCGAACCCTCGAAAGATAGTTTCCATGGCTGACACTGCAATGCATTCCGACACCGATCTCGCCGCCGAACTCCGGGCTGATGTCCGCCGCGTTTCCACCCTCCTCGGCGAATCCCTGGTCCGTCAGCACGGGCCGGAACTGCTCGACCTGGTCGAACAGGTGCGCCTCCTGACCAAGGAATCCAAGGAGGCCGCCCGCGGCGGCGCCGACGCTACCGGGCCGTGGAGCTCGTACGACGTCGTCGCCCAGGTCCGCGAGCTGCTTGGCTCCCTGCCGCTTGACCAGGCCACCGACCTGGTCCGCGCCTTCGCGTTCTACTTCCACCTGGCGAACGCCGCCGAGCAGGTCCACCGGGTCCGCGGGCTGCGTACCCGGCAGGAGAAGGACGGCTGGCTCGCCAAAGCCGTGGAGGAGATCGCGGACCAGGCCGGTAACTCCGTGCTCCAGGAAGTCATCAACGAGCTCGATGTCCGTCCGATCTTCACGGCGCACCCCACCGAAGCCTCCCGCCGCTCTGTGTTGGACAAGATCCGCCGGCTCTCGGACATCCTGTCCGAATCCACCGTGGAGGGCACTTCCGCGCGTCGCCGCCAGGATCGTCAGCTGTCCGAAGTGATCGACCAGATGTGGCAGACGGACGAACTGCGTAAGGTGCGGCCCACCCCCGTGGACGAGGCCCGGAACGCCATCTATTACCTCACCGGCATCCTCAGCGACGCCATGCCGGAAATGCTCTCGGATCTCTCCGAGCTGCTCGCGGAGCATGGCGTCACGCTGCCGCCGCTGAAGGCCCCGATCCGCTTCGGCTCTTGGATCGGCGGAGACCGGGACGGCAACCCCAACGTCACCGCCGCCGTCACCCGGGAGATCCTCCAGATCCAGAACCAGCACGCCGTTCGGATCAGCATCGGCCTGATTGATGGACTGATCTCCATCCTGTCCAACTCCACCGCGCTGGCGGGGGCGGACCAGGAACTCCTGGATTCGATCGATGTCGACCTCAAGAACCTGCCCGGCCTGGATCGCCGCGTCCTCGAGCTGAACGCGCAGGAGCCCTACCGGCTCAAACTCACCTGCATCAAAGCCAAACTGATCAACACCGGCCGGCGCGTCGGCGCCGGATCCGCGCATGAACCCGGCCGCGACTACACCGCCACCGCGGAGCTGCTCTCCGAGCTCGGCCTGCTGGAACAGTCGCTCCGGAACCACCACGCGGGCCTTGCTGCCGACGGCGCCCTGTCCCGGGTCCGCCGCGCCATCGCCTCCTTTGGGCTGCACCTGGCCACCCTCGACATCCGCGAGCACGCCGATCACCACCACGACGCCGTCGGGCAGCTCATGGATCGCCTGGGCGGCCCCGGTGTCCGGTACGCGGAACTCAGCCGCGCCGAGCGGCTCGAAGTGCTGGGGTCCGAACTTGCCTCCCGTCGTCCGCTCTCCGGCCACCCGATCAAGCTCGACGGCGTCGCTGACGGCACGTACGACGTCTTCCGGGAGATCCGGCGCGCCCTGCGCACCTACGGCCCCGACGTGATCGAGACCTACATCATCTCCATGACCCGCGGCGCGGACGATGTCCTGGCCGCGGCCGTGCTGGCCCGCGAGGCTGGTCTGGTCAGCCTCTTCGGCGAGGCGCCCTACGCCAAGATCGGCTTCGCCCCGCTGCTGGAGACCGTGGACGAGCTGCGCGCCTCGGCCGAAATCGTGGACCAGCTGCTTTCGGATTCGTCCTACCGCGAACTGGTGCGGCTGCGCGGTGATGTGCAGGAGATCATGCTCGGCTACTCGGACTCCAACAAGGAATCCGGCGTCATGACGAGCCAGTGGGAAATCTATAAGACCCAGCGCAAGCTTCGGGACGTTGCCGCGAAGCACGGCGTCCGGGTGCGGCTTTTCCATGGCCGCGGCGGCTCCGTGGGCCGCGGCGGCGGACCCACCTACGATGCCATCATGGCCCAGCCCAACGGCGTGCTCGAGGGCGAGATCAAGTTCACCGAGCAGGGCGAGGTCATCTCGGACAAGTACTCCCTGCCGGAGCTGGCCCGGGAGAACCTCGAGCTCTCACTCGCCGCGGTGCTGCAGGGCTCGGCGCTGCACCGGGCGCCGCGGACCTCGGAGGACCAGCGCGTACGCTACGGGCACGTCATGGAAACCGTCTCCGACGCCGCGTTTGCCCGGTACCGCACGCTGATTGAAGACCCGGACCTGCCCGCCTACTTCATGGCCTCTACCCCCGTGGAGCAGCTGGGATCCCTGAACATCGGATCCCGTCCGTCCAAACGGCCCGATTCCGGCGCCGGACTTGAGGGCCTGCGGGCTATCCCGTGGGTGTTCGGCTGGACGCAGTCACGCCAGATCGTTCCCGGCTGGTTCGGCGTGGGCTCCGGCCTCAAGGCCGCGCGTGAGGCCGGAAACTCGGCCCAGCTCAAGGAGATGATCGAGGGCTGGCACTTCTTCCGGTCGGTGCTCTCCAACGTTGAGATGACGCTGGCGAAGACGGACATGGACATTGCCGGCTACTACGTCTCCACCCTGGTGCCCGAGGAACTGCACCACCTGTTCCGCGCCATCCGGGCGGAGTACGAGCTCACGGTCGAGGAAATCCAGAACCTTACCGGCGAGCACGTCATCCTCGACGCCCAGCCCACCCTGAAGCGCTCCCTTGAAATTCGGGACCAGTACCTGGATCCGATCAGCTACCTGCAGGTGGAACTTCTGCGCCGGGTCCGGGCGGAGGCCACGGCGGGGGCAAGCATCTCCGGCGGCGAGATCGACGAGCGACTCCAGCGCGCCATGCTGATCACGGTCAACGGAGTCGCGGCCGGACTGCGCAACACCGGCTAGCCCTGAACTGGGCCCGGCAGACTTCCCGCCGGTCTCGCAACTGTTCCGGCCATAGGCACGGCGGGCCCCCAGCCGTATGATGCGGCCATGAAAGCGAACGTCGGCGTGGTTGGAGTAGCGGCCCTTGTTATGTTCGCTTTGGCCTCGTGCGGGACGAGGCCGGCGTCGACCGATACAGCCGCCGCGCCGGCGTCGGGCGTTGTAGCGCCAGGCAAGGGTGCGGCGCCGTGTCACGGCGCCTACCTTTCTAATGTCGACACACGTCTCCCGGGAGAGTCAACGCCGGAAGCGGCTGCTGTGGCCTGGTCCAAGTCGGTACTCGCGCCTTCGGGCGCCCCAACCGAGGGATGGGACCCGATCGACGACCGGACCCTGGGCAGTGGTGACTGGATCGTCCGTGTAGTTCATGTCTCTGGTGACGGTTGGCATGTTGACGGCCTTGGGTGTGGAGCGGCGCCGTGCCACGGCGCCTACGTCGCCGACGTCGACACAAGTGTCCCGGGAGAGCCGACACCTGAAGCGGCGGCCCTGGCGTGGGCAGAGTCGGGAGCCGCGCCTGCCGGCGCCCCGACCGAGGGATGGAAAGCTGTCGATGACCGGGACGAGCCGGGTGGTTTGCCAAAGGCACGCAGCGGTGACTGGACCGTCGGTGTAACCCCTACCATCCCGGGCGGCTGGGTAGTCTCGGGCCTCGGGTGCGAAGTCACGCGCAGCTAGCTCTCTCCAGTTCTTCCGCCTCGGACTCGACGAGGGCCCGGTCATCCGCAAGCCGTTCGAATCAGCGCACTCTCGTTCCTCTTTCACCCGCATTGGGTGAAGACCGCCCCCAGCTGGAAGCGTTAGCTTGGAGAACATTCTGATTGACCAGCCTCTATCCCTTGTGAGACCTCACTAAAGGCTGCCGCCGTCCAGCGGACGGCCAGCGGAAGGAGAAGGGATGCTCGACTGTTATCACGGGCGCACTGAACCCAGTCTCTCCGTCCTCTCGGCGCCTCCGTTTGCTCGCGGGCCGTCTTCCGGGCGGACCATGGCTGAGTCCGCGGCGGGATGCCGGCAATGAGCGGGCCTACCGCGCCGGCGCCCAGTATCGATCCGGTCGCGGTGATTCGTTCCAGGCCGTACATCGCTGCGCTTGTGCTGGCCGCGGTCTTGGGCGTTCCCGTCTCGGCCATTGCGTACGGTTTTCTCGCTTTGGTCACGGCGATCCAGCGCTTCCTCTTCATCGGACTGCCGAATCAAGTCTTTGGGAGTCCTGCTCCTGCGTGGTGGCCGGTTCCGTGGTTGGTTCTGTGTGGGCTGTTGACGGCGTTGACCATCCGGTATCTTCCGGGAACCGGGGGGCACTCACCTGCTCTCGGATTCAAAATGGGCGGTGGTCCGGCCAGCGGTCGGGAGCTCGTGGGCATCGTTCTCGCGGCGCTGACCACACTCAGCCTGGGTGCGGTGCTCGGGCCCGAGGGGCCGCTGATCGCGATCGGTGGCGGCCTCGGGGCGTTGGCGGTGCACCTGGTGAAGAAGGACGCTCCGCCGATGGCCCTGACAATCATGGCCTCGGCGGGCAGCTTCGCAGCGATCAGTACCCTGCTCGGGTCTCCGGTGCTCGGTGCTTTCCTGATCATGGAGGCCGCCGGGATCGGGGGAATGACGCTGAGTCTGATGGCCCTGCCCGGACTGCTTGCTTCTGGCGTCGGGGCGCTGGTGTTCGTCGGCCTGGACGGCTGGACCGGGTTGGGCAGCTTCTCGCTGGCGCTGCCCGTGGTGCCGCCCGCGGTGCCGCCGACGCTGGCGACGTTGGGCTGGGCGGTGATCATGGGCGCGGTCGGCGCGCTGCTGGGATGGTTGATCCGGCGGGTCGCCCTGTCGCTTCGTCCGGTGGTGCATGCGAACCGGGTGTTGATGACGTCGGCGCTCGGCTTGCTGATCGGTCTTACCGCGATGGCGTACCAGCTGATCTCGGGGCGCAGCTTCACCCAGGTGTTGTTCTCGGGGCAGGACGCACTTCCGGAGCTGGTCGAACACGCCGCGGACTACTCGCTTCCCGTGCTGGTCCTGCTGATCGCTTGCAAGACCTTGGCCTACGGGCTCTCGCTGAGCGCATTTCGTGGCGGGCCGGTATTCCCGTCGATGTTCATCGGTGCGGCGCTCGGTATTGCTGCGAGCGGGTTGCCCGGCATGAATCTTGCGGCAGGGATCGGCATGGGCATGGGAGCCATGTGCGCAGCCATGCTGCGGCTGCCGTTGACGTCGACGCTGCTGGCCACGCTGCTGCTGGGTGTGGACGGCGTGGCTGTAACCCCGCAGGTGGTGGTGGCTGTTGCCGTGGCCTTCGTGATCACCAATGTGCTCCCGAGCCCCGGCCCCGGCCCCGGCCCGGGCCCGTCGGCGTCCGTGGCCCCTAACGGAGTCGGCAGCGTCCAACATCGGGCTCCCTCAAGGCCCGATCATGCGCAGGAGATCTCGAGTGCGGGCGGTTCGAGCGCACGGGGCCGGTGGATCGCCTGGTTGTTCATCATTGGCTCGAGTCTGTTCGCCTTGGGGGCGGTGCCGTTATACGCCGAGGCCGTGGGACTGCGCTGGTGTGCAGTCACATTCTTCGTCGGTTCGCTGTTCTTCACCGGTGCGGCGTTCCTGCAGTACCGCGAAGCCGTTGACGCGCTCCCGGCCATGGGTGCCACGCGGCGCCACTCGTTCTGGGTATGGGCGCCGCAGAATCTCGGCTGGCTCGCCGGCGCGATTCAACTTGCCGGCACGCTGTGGTTCAACTGGAGTACGGGAAACGCAGTGCGGGACAATCTCAGCGCGGCGCTGACCGAGCAGCGGGTGTGGCGACCCGACGCTCTGGGTTCAGTCGCCTTCCTCGTTGCCAGCGGTGTGGCGTTGCGGGATGCCGGTCGCGGAGCCATTGCCGGGCGGCCCAGGCCTCGGACGTGGAAGATCGGCGTGATCAACGTGGCCGGCTCCGTTGCGTTCGGAATCTCGGCCGTCGCGGCCTTTGTCATACCGTCGAGCGGCGATGTCTGGAACGCCGAACTGTCCAATCTCGGCACACTCGTGGGAGCCCTGTGCTTCCTCGTCGGCGCGATTCTGATGCTGAGTCCAGAATCCACCGACGCCTCGGTTCCTGCGGAGCGGGGAACTTATCCGTAACCCCTTTCAACAGTCTCTGAAGGAGAAGTGATGTCAGTAAATTCACAGCCGACAGATGTCAACGCGGCGCTGTTCGGCAACAGATTTGTCACCCAGGAGGTTCCGAGCCGGGAGTTCCCGGAGACCGGCATACCTGCTGAGGACGCTTTGCGGCTGGTGTCGGAGGACCTGGCACTGGAGGGTGATCCGGCCCGGAACCTTGCGACCTTCGTGACGACATGGATGGAGCCGCAGGCCCAGCGGATCATCGCCGCGAACCTGCACCGCAATTTCATCGACCACGCCGAATATCCCCGCACGGCCGAGATCGAGCAGCGCTGCATTCGGATGCTCGCAGACCTCTTCCACGCGCCCGGCGAGACGACGGGAGCCCGAACCCAGGGATCATCCGAGGCGATCATGCTCGGCGGTCTGTCCCTGAAGTGGAACTGGCGCAAGCGTCGCGAGGCCGCCGGCGCGTCGACCTCGAGCCCGAACCTGGTGTTCGGCGGCGACGTGCATGTCGTGTGGGAGAAGTTCTGCCGCTACTTCGACGTCGAGCCGCGGATCGTGCCGCTGAAGCCAGCGAAGTATACGATCGGCCCGGACGACGTGCAGGCCCATATCGATGAGAACACCATCGGTGTGGCGGCCGTGCTGGGTACGACGTTCACCGGGCACAAGGACGACATCGTCGGCATCAATGACCTGCTGCTACGGATCAAGCGCGAGCGAGGCCTTGATGTGCCGCTGCACGTGGACGGGGCCAGTGGGGGTTTCGTCTGGCCCTTCCTCTACCCGGACTCCGAGTGGGACTTCCGGCTCGAGCAGGTCCGCTCGATAAATGTTTCCGGGCACAAGTTCGGACTGGTCTATCCCGGCATCGGCTGGCTGATCTTCCGGGAGAAGGCCGACCTTGCCAAGGATCTCGTCTTCGAGGAGAACTACCTCGGCAAGACCGACTCGACCTTCACCCTGAACTTCTCCACCGGCTCGTCGATGGTCCTCGCCCAGTACTACAACTTCGTGCGCTATGGTCGCGCCGGCTACACGTACATCATGCAGAACATGCAGACCAACGCCCGCGTGCTGGCCGAGAAGTTGGAGGCCATGGGCCGGTTCGAGATCATCGGTCCCGACGAGGAGCAACTTCCCCTGGTCGCGTTCCGGCTCGCGGCCGACACCGGGTACGACGAGTTCGACATCGCCTGGCAGCTCTCTGCCGAGCGCGGCTGGATGGTGCCGGCCTACACCCTGCCGCCGAACGCCCAAGACGTGACGATCATGCGGGCCCTGGTCAAGGAAACGATGAGCCGCGAGCACGTCGACACGCTCGCCCGGGACATTGAAGAGGCGTGCTCCACGCTGGCGAAGAAGGGCGGCGCGCACGAATCCGAACGGAAGAAGATCGTCACCGGACCGGGCCATTGACCCGTGCCCGTAGCCCCCTGCCCGGAGTGAAGTCAGCCGGGATGGCCGCTCCGATGAGCTTTGAGCGCGTCGGCTCTGATCCACTTTCTGATCAGGAATGCGTCCAGAACGAACGAAGCAGCGAGGATAGTCCAGAAAATCGATTCTGGCGCCAGACTGGCAAACACCCACACTCCGGCTGCAACCACGGAGCCAGCGGAGACGTAGCCGTACATTCGACGCGCAGAGGTCGCAAATCGTGCCTCCTGCGTCTCGCGAAAGTAGTTCAGCATTAGTCTCCCCGGGTTCGAATCGGAGCTTACCGCACTGGTTCCGCCAACTAACGTTATTAGATAGGCGCCAGAGCCCTGCGATTCAAAACCTCACCGGGTGGGGGAGCGTGTGGGGTTTTGGTGCGGTACGTGGGGGAGGGTTTGGGTTTTTGGTGCGAAAGGTGAGGGAGCGCTGTGGCCGTCGGTCACGCCTCCTGGTCCCGGGCCTCGCCGTAGGGCACGACGACGGTGCGGCGGGCCGTGCCGCCGTCGGAATAGGGGAGCGTCCTGACGGGAACGCCGTACAGGGCCGTGAGCGCGGGCTCCGTGAGCAGCTGCGCTGCCGGCCCGGTCAGTGCTCGTCCGCTGCCCAGGAGGACGGCCTGGTCGGCCAGATGCAGGGCATGGTCGGGATGGTGCGTGCTCAGCAGCAGGGCCATCCCGTCTGCCATCAACTCGCGCAGGAGCGAGAGGACTCGCACCTGGTTCTTGAGATCGAGACCCGTGGCGGGCTCGTCCAGCACCAGCACAGGGCATCCCGTGGCGATGGCCCGCGCTATCAGGACCAGCTGTTGCTCGCCGCCGCTCAGGGTGGGGAAGCGGCGGTCCTGCAGGCCTTCGACGCCGACCTTTTCCATTGCCGCCAGGGCCGCGACCCGGTCCGCGGTTCCCGGTGTCCGGAAGATCCCTATCAGCCGGGCCCTGCCCATCAGGACCATGTCCAGGGCGCTGTATCCGAAAGCGCCGCCGCCGCGGGCCTGCGGGACATACCCGACGCCGTCTGAGCGGCGGACCGTTCCTTCCGCCGGCTCCAGCAGTCCGGCAGCGCATCGGACCAGCGTGGTCTTGCCGCTGCCGTTCGGGCCCAGCACCGCGGTGGCCGTCCCCGGATCCACCCGGAAACTGACACCCCGGAAAACCCAGGCCCGCCGGGCGTAGCCGAATCCCACACCGTCCAGCTCAAGCACTTTCCCAGATCCGATCCCGGTTCTGGCGGAGCAGCAGGAAGAACACAGGGGCGCCGATCAAAGCGGTGAGGACACCCAGCGGGATCTCCCCGGCGGTTGCGGTGCGGGCAATGGTGTCCACAAGGACAATGTAGGCGCCGCCGAGGAGGAAGGAGACGGGCAGGAGCACCCGATGATCCGGGCCCACCCACATGCGGGCCAGGTGCGGTATCACCAGGCCCACCCAGCTGACCGCGCCGCTGACGGCCACCGCTCCGGCCACGATCAGGGCCACCGCAATCAGCACCACCCAGCGCAGGGGACGCGGCGCGACACCCAAGGCCGCGGCGTCCTCGTCGCCCAGGGAGAGCACATTGATGCGCCAGCGCAGCGCCACCAGCACCGCGGCTCCGCCCAGCACCGGCAGCAGCGCCACGGCGACCTTCGTATAGGTGGCCGTAGCCACGCTGCCCAGCAGCCAGAAGACAATCGCCGGCAGGGTGGTATTCGGGTCCGCGATGTAGGTGACCAGTGCGACGAGGGCGGAGAAGAACGACCCCGTGACCACCCCGCCGAGAACGATCATCAGCATCGGTGTCCCCCCGCGGCCGGACGTGATCAGGAGAAGCGTTCCGAGGGCTACCAGGCCGAAGAAGAAGGAACTCGCCACAAGGAGGAAAGGGCCCAGCCCCAGGAGCAGCGCCAGCGCGCCGCCGAAGGACGCCCCGGCGGAGACGCCGATGATCTCGGGACTGACCAGCGGATTGCGGAAAATCGCCTGCAGAGCAGCGCCGCCGATCGCCAGCCCGCCGCCGACGAGCACCGCGAGCAGCACCCGCGGCATCCGGACGAGCAAAACTACGTTCTGCTCAGTCTGGCTAGCGTCGAGGGGGAAGGGCACCACCTGGGCGGCGAGGATCTGGACAACGTGCAGGGGCGGCACGCTGAACCGGCCCAAGGCCAGCGACAGCACCGAGACGACGATGAGCACACCCGCGGCGGTGGCAATGGGTCCCAGGACTGCCGGCCCGGCCCTTGGCGGACGACTCGCTGCCGGCCCGCTGTCTCCCGCAACCCTGCCTCCCGGAGCACCGGTAAGATCCCTTCCAGATAACCGGCCCCGCTGGTGCAGTCCTTGCCGGGAGGGGGTTCCTTCAGCCCGCTTGCTGCGGCCGTTCAGCCGCGCCGAGCTGCCTTCATGCAGCATTGAATTGTTGATAGTTGGCGGACTGGCTGTTGGCCTCGGCCCACAGGATCCGGTTCAGCTCATCCTCGGTAGGCTCGTGGTTGTACAGGAACTGGAAGTACTCGCGGACCTTGCTGCGCAGCCCGGACCGCTCCTGGGGAAAAGCAATATCGGTGAGCCAGTGCCACATGAGCGGTGATTCCTGGCCCGGAGGATCCCAGCGGTAGCCGCCGAGCGGAACCTTGTAGACGCGCCGCTCACGGACCGCGGAAACGTTCTGCCACACCGGGTCCGAGTAGATGTCCTGGGGCACGGCCTGGTCGAAGTTGCCCAGGAGGATCACCTCGGGGTCCCACCGCAGGACCTGCTCCACATCCAGGCCCACCATGCCCGTACCCGGTAGCGGGTCGGGGCCGGTAGCGGGGTTGGTCCCGCCGATGAGCTTGATGTAGAAGTCGTTGTAGGTGTTGGCTGCCGCGGCCTTGAGTCCGCCCGTGAACCGGTTGAAGTACAGGATGCTGGGGCCAGCGGAGCCGCGGCCCGCCGCCGCGGCCTTGATGTCGCCGAGTTCCTGGTCGCTGCGGGCCTTGATCTCGGTGGCCCGCTCGGGTTTGCCAAGCATGGCGGCGAACATCGCCACCCAGGCGTCCACGTCCTCCTGCTTTCCGTTGTTTTTTAGGCCGATGACCGTCAGCCCGGCGTTCTCGAGCGGCTCGATCAGTTGGGCGTCGGACCACTGAATCACGACGTCCGGGTTCAGGGCACGCACGCTCTCCACATTGGGGGTGAAATCCTGGGTCGCGATGTCGTGGGGAAGCTCCAGTGCGCGCGGAAACATCGTTCCCATGATGCCGTCACGCATCGCGACCCAGGAAGCGTTGTGCATCGCGGTCAGATGGTCGGCGCTGCGGTCAACGGCGACCAGCAGCGAGGCTGACGGCATCGGTATGGTCACGACGGAAGTGACCGGCCGGGCGAAAGTGACGGTCTTGCCCCGCTGATCCGTGATGCTGATGGGTCCGGCGGCTGCGGAACCTGTCCCGCCGGCGGTGGGCGATGCGGCCGGGGGAGCGGTCGATGCTCCGCATCCGGTGAGGAGGGCTGCGGATCCGCCCGCCACGAGGACCTGAAGCACGGTGCGGCGGTTCAGATCGTCGACTCGCATGCTTTAACCCCCTGTGCGTAGGTTCTTCACAGCATCCGCCTCGTGGTCAGGGCTGTCAATCGGCCCTGCCGGGCCAGGCCCGGCCCCGGCCAGAGCGCCGGCCCCGGCGGAGCGCCTGCCCCGTCCAATGCCGTGCCCGCCCAGAGCCCGCCCCTTGTCGGGGCCTGGGGGCGGTGCTACGTTCAAAGGACCTTGCGCAGAAGGTGGCCAGATCATGCTTCTTGACGGTGCCCAGCTTTTTGTCCGCTATGCCTACCCGCCCAATTCGAGGGGCAGTTGCGGTCCGCCCGACAGTGATGCTCTGCTGCATTACGGCCAGTCCGGCGTGACGGACCAGGGTCTTCGCCAGCTGGCCAAAGGCTTCGCCGGGGCGTGGCCTTACCTGGAGCTGATTGCGGCCTCCACCGGCATACGGGATCCCCTCGACTACCGCGTGGTGGAAGCCTACTGGGTGGGGAACAGCCTCCTGGACTCCGTGGGCATCACCAACATCGGCAACTCCATGGAGGACCGGTTCCGCGCCCGCACGGGACATCAATTCCCGCACCTGGTGGAAGGCGTCCTTGCCGGCGGGGTTCCGCACCACAGTTTCCACGTTTTCGAGATCTATCCCTGGCTCGGTCTACTCCATGACGACCGGCGCCATGCCACGGCCTTGAGCGTGCTCGACCGGTGCCGCATCCGCTGGGGCGAGGTGCTGGCGGTTTCCGGCGACGATGCCGTGGTCCGGTCCAGGCCCCTGGTCTGGGACGGAACCTCGCTGTCCGTGGGTGAACCCGTGGTGGAGTCGGCCAAATATGCGGTGAACGGAGCCGGTTTCGTGGCGGGGCTCGCCGCCGGAGACATCGTCTCGCTCCACTGGGACTGGGTGTGCGACCGGCTCTCACCGGGTCAGCTGGAGCGCCTAAAGCACTTCACGGCACGGCATCTGCGGATCGCCAACGACGGCGTCGAGCACCGGGGCGCGGCCATCGCCCTGGAGCGCCAAGGCTGAGGCTCCAGGCAAAAACGAAGCTCCAGGCAACACCGAGGTTCCAGGTAACACTGAGGCCCAAGGGCAGCGCTGGGATCACCGCAACCTCGGCTCCCCAGCAGCCGGGAATCAAGCAGCCGGGAAGCAAGCTGCGGGGAAAACGGCTGGGGGCATCCACCTACGGGGAATGCGGCGCAGCAGAGTCCGTGTCCTCCGGCGGGTTGACTCCCGTGGCGTGCCGCGGCGAGGCTTCGGCCGCCGGGCGGCCGGCAGGGCTGGCGTTGGCGTCGGTGTCCTCGCGGCCCGGCTCGTGGCCTTCCTGCTTGACCACGTCCTCGCCCCGGCGCGTGGTGCTTTCGCCAACACCTTCAGGGGCCATCGCTGCGTCGTCGGGAGTCTCGTCGGCTCCCGGCTGCGCGGGTTCCTTCAGCGGCGGTTCGCTTCCGAAAGCGCGTGCCGTCCCGGGGGCGGTTCCTTCCGCGGCGTCTTTGTCGTTGGACGGATTGGTCGGTGACATCGTGTCCTCCTCTTTCTGGCTGTGTGGTTGCCTTCGTTGCCGGGGTCAGCCCTCGTCGGCATCCGCGTCCCGGGGACGGCCCATCAGTTCCAGCCCGTCCATGGCCCGGTCGGCGCCGTCGGAATCGACCCGTTCCAAGGCGAATCCCATGTGGATGAGTACCCAGGTGCCGGGCTCCAGCGGGCCTTCGTCCAGCAGGCCGATGTTGATTTTCCGCTGCACGCCCGCCACGTCCACCAGGGCGAGCTGGTTGCCGTACCCCTCCAGCAGTTCGATGACCTGGCCGGGTATTCCTAGGCACATGATGCCCCCTCCGTGTGGTGTTCCGAGACAAGGCCAACGACGGCGGCAATCGCCTCAGGTACGGCCGCCGCCACAGCGTCGCTCAGGCCGATCCCTTCGGTCATGTCAGCAGGCACGCAGCCCACCACATAGGTCACGGGCAGCTCGCCGCCCAGCGAACGGAGGCGGCCCAGCACTGCCGCCGGGTCCATGCCGTGCGGGTCCAGGGCGGCGGTGCCGTCCAGGTCCTCCCGGCGCACCCGGAGGACCCTGATGCTGCCGGGTGCCGCGGTCTTTGAGCCGTCCGGCGGCACCGTGTCCACCAGCACCAGGACGTCCACGCCTGCCACCAGGTCGTAAGCCAGGTGCATGCCGCGGATTCCGTAGTCCACGGCCAGCAGGCCCGGCAGGTCCGGGTCAGCCGCACCGGCGAGCCGGCGTGCCACCTCCGGGCCGAATCCGTCGTCGCGCAGGAAAATGTTGCCCACCCCGGCCACCAGGATGCGGGCTCGGTGCCCTGCGGGGTCGTGCCCTTCCGTGCCGGTGGCCGCATTGCCGTTGCCCGCCGTCCCGGTGGCCGCATTGCCGGGCTGGAGTCCGTTCGTCACATCCGCCGCGCTTTCAGGTAGCGCTGGATGTCCGGGACCGAGCGTATTCCCACATAGACGGCACCGAGCGCCAGAGCTGCCAGCAGTCCGACTGTGGCCATTCCTACAATCCTCATAGCGGGTCGTCCCTTTCATCGTCGAGCGGTTCAAGTTCCTCGGGAGCGTAATAGAAGGATCTGCCGTAGCCCTCGTGGAGGTCCGCGGCGGGGTCCTGTTCGAGCACGAGCCCAACGTGGGTGCTGCCGTCGACGTCGAAATGCACGCTGGTGACCCGGCCGGTCTGCCCGGCGAAGAACAGGTCCTGGGCGTCGGCCCGCCGGCTCGGGTTCACCCGGACCCGGCTGCCGCGGGCCACCGGAACACCGTTAATCAGAACGGCATCCATGTGCGGCTGGACGAGGGCTTCCGATTCCGGCGTCCACCACGGTGCCTCACCGCCGGTGGGGGTCAAACCTTCGGGATCGTTCAGGAATTCCTCGGCACGGGGGTTGCGCAGGATTCCGTGCAGCTGCTGGAGCTCCTCCGGTGACATGGCTTCGCACTGGTCGATGATCGCGGCCGCGCGGGGATCGGTGGCGCGGGCCTCGGCTTTTTCCTCATCGGTCAGTGTCAGCACCCGTAGGGTGAGGATCTCGTCTATCTCCGTTGAGTCGTACAGGGCCACGGAACTTTCCGGCGCGACGGCCGGGTGGTCGTAGAGGATGATCGGGGACACCAGGAGCACGTCCGTCTGCCCCTCGGGACCGGCCAGCACGGGCCAGCAGCGATGCTGTGTGCAGGCAGCAGCCGCGTCCTTGGCCCAGCCGGGCGGATCCAGAAGCGACAGGAAATCCGCGTCCCGCAGGTCCAGGAGCACGTGCGCGCCGATGAAGGACGCGGCGATCGCGTCTTGCCGGTTCCCGGGATCCTCGGCCGGCTCTGCGGTGTTGGTGACGGAAACCCGGAGCCGGATAAGCCCGTCGCCGGCGGCGGCGCTGAGGCCGACTTCGCCGTGCAGCGCGCGACGGCGGCGCACCAGCCGCCCGGCCAGCCGGCCGGCGTCGTCGCGGAGTTCCTCCACGTCCTCACCCGCGGGGATGTCCACCGGCAGCACGAGCGGTCCGTCGCCGGGCCGAAGCTGCCCCACCGGAACCGGGCCCAGCGCGATTTCCCGCTCCACTGCCTCGTCCCAGCTCAGCCAGCGGGAGGCGCCGACGGCGAGTTCGGCCACCGGACTGAAGTTGCCGGCGTCGTCCGCTTCTTCCGCGGTACGGCTCTGCAACTGCAGGAAACGCAGGTGGACTTCCACCTCCGCCTGCGCTCCGGGGCTCAGCAGGCAGTCGGCGAACATTCCCGGTTCCTCCCCGGCGCCGGCTTGGGCGGCTCCGGGCGGCCCCAGGATGCCAAACTGCCAGCGCGACTGGTTCTTTTGCGAGGAGGCGCGGTAGGGATACAGCAGGTAGCCCTCGTAGAGGACCGCGTCCGCGACTGCCCGGGCCAGGCTCAGGCTCATATTCATGGTCATGGGAGCCGCTCTCCGCCCACGCCCGAGGCGTCGGCAGCCAGCAGGGTCTCGACGGTGGCCTCCCATGAGGTCAGGCCGCGCGCCGACTTGTACCGGGACAGGGCGGCCAGCACGTCCCGGTCCAACCGGATCCAGCCCGCATTGGGAAAGTACTGGTCCATCAGCCGGTGCCAGGCCGCCACGGGGAGCCGGTAGGACGCTTCGAGGTCCCACGGCACTTGTTCCACCCCGAATCCCGTCTGGCCTTTGGTAAAGACGGTGCCGGAGAACAACAGTTCAAGCGGGATCTCCCCGTCCCGGAGGGCGTTCAGGTACTTGGCCGCGGCGACGTCGAAGTCGAAGGTGCACGGCAGGGCCAGGTCCGCCTCGGTGCTGCCCGTGAAACCCTGCACCATGGTGCTGCATTGCAGCCACAGGAAGGACTTGAGCGTGCTGGGCCACCGGCCGCGCTCGCCGAAGAGGTCCAGGAGCCCGCCTTCCTCCTCGTCCGCATACCCGCGGCGTTGCGGCAGGATCCGCACCTGGCAGCGCAGCGCGATAGCGTGGACGGCGGCTCCGGTGGCCTCGGTGATCCGGAGCCGGGCGGTCAGCTGCGGGGCAGCGGCGTAGGGCTCAGGCTGGATGTCGACGACGGCGAACGCCAGCTCGGTCATCGCGGGCCTCCCGGCATGGACTCATGCCCGTCCGCCGGCGCGGGCTTGTCGGCCGGTGCAAGCTTTTCCTCGGGCGCATGCTTGTCCTCCAACACCGGCCGGCTGCGGCTGCCGAGCCGCGCGAAGAAGGCCGCGAGCTGCTCACGGGCCTCCTGACCGCCGTCGAACCCGCGCCAGAGCCGGCGCAGCTGGCCCACCAGTTCGTAGCAGGCGTCCACGGGGACGAGGTGGCAGTCGGCGCGGGCACGCTCCGGTCCGGGACCACGGATCAGGAGCGCTTCCGTGTCCGGGGCCGCCATGGCCAGCGCCGGGTTCCGGGCCATCACCGCGCCCCACGCGCCCAGCGGAAGCTCCGATTCGGTGGCACCGGCCGGCCCGGGATAGAAGGCCACCGTCCGGTCGAGTTTGGAGCTGCGGAAGAAGAAGGCCAGGCCCACCGGGATTTCCAGCTCGTCCCACTGACCGGGACCGAGTTCGAAATCGGGGAAGGACAGGTACCGGTCCGGCACTGAACGGTAGCGCAGATGGGCGCTGGCGTCGGTGAAGAGGAGATAGCACGGCCGGCATGTGCACATCATGGCGTGGGATTCCAGGTCGACGACGTGCTGGTGCTCCTCCGGGATCGGTTCCCCGCACATTTCGCAGCGCTCGCCGGCGGGCGCCGCAGGCGGATTGGTGGCGATCCTGCGCAACAGTGCCACCGGCAACCCGCCGGGGGCAGCCCGGGTGCGGCCGGTCTCGGTGCTGCGTCCGGCGCTCACGTCAGGCGTCCTGGCCCGAAACCGCCGGCACGGCCACGGACATCACGCCGGACCTGACCAGGAGCGGTAACGGATCCAGGTGCAGGTTCCGGTCCTCGAGACAGCTTCCGGCCTGCCGCACGTCGAAATGGGCGCGGCATGAGGGGCAGCGCAGCAGGCCGCCGCCCGCCGGTGCGGCCAGCGCGCGCTGGAGTGTGGCACCGGCCATCGACGCCGTGCAGCGCGGGCAATAGTCGCGGTAGGCATAGACGTCCTGGCCGGTCCGGCAGGCGAGCACCGGATAGCCGCCCACCAGGAAGCCGGCAACGTCGCCGGGCTCCAGTCCGGCAATTTCCGGCACAGGCTCCCAGGACCCGCCGGGGTGCTCCTGCCAGGCCCCGGCGCCGCCCGGTCCGCGGTTCGGCGCACTGTCAGCGGTGCCGACGCCGGTGCCGACGCGCTGCTGGTCCAGACGAACCAGAAGCGCGTCCACCGGGATTACGGCAGGAATGCCGGGACGCGATTCCTCCTCGACCACTTCGATGCCCGTAACCTCAGGTGCGGCCGACTCGATCGCCTCCTCGACGGCGAACTTGAGCGTGACCGACGACGACGGGCAGCCCTGGCAGGTGCCGAGCAGCTTCAGCCGAACCACGCCCTCCGGGCTGATGTCCAGGAGGTCCACGTTGCCGCCGTGCGAGCCCAGATACGGCCGGACACTGTCCAGCGCGGCAGCCACGCGTGTTTCCAGATCCTGCGGGTGCAGCCCGTGGATGACCAGAAGGCTGGACACCAGCTCATCGGAGGTCAGCGCGTCCAGCGTGCCGTCGTCCAACTGTCCGCGGTCAGAGAGGATTTCCAGGATCCGGGCCAGCCCGGCACCGTACAGCTCCGTTACCTGGCGGACCAGTTCCTCAGCGCGGCCGCGGGCCACCGCCCCACCGGCGCCCAGGGCGTCGAGGAGACTCTCGATCCGGTCACCGGCCGGCCGCGGCCGGTCCTCGCCAGGCATGGCTTGTTACTCGCCGGTCAGACTCTGGGTGGGGGAGTGCAGCTTGTCCAGGGTCTGGCCGTTGCCCAGATACATGTGGACGCCACAGGGCAGGCAGGGGTCGAAGCTGCGGACGGTGCGCATGATGTCGATGCCCTTGAAGTGCTCGCGATCGTTTTCTTCGAAGATCGGCTGTCCCTGGACTGCGTCCTCGTAGGGGCCGGAAACCCCGGCCGAGTCCGTCGGGCTGGCATTCCAGGGGGTCGGCGGATACGGATGGTAGTTGGCGATCTTCCCGTCGCGGATCACCATGTGGTGCGACAGGACACCCCGCACGGCTTCGGTGAAGCCGCAGCTGATGGCTTCGTCCGGCACCTCGAAGGTCTCCCAGGTCTTGGTGCGGCCGGCACGGATCTCCTCGAGCGCCTTCTCCGCGAAGTGCAGCGCCGCGGCCGCGGCGTAGGCCTGGAAGTAAGTGCGCGCCCGGTTGCGTTCGATCGTGTTGCTCCACTGCGGGATGTTCCACTCCAAGGACACGGGACCCTTCAGCGCGGTCTTGGGCAGGTTGATCTGGACACTCCGGCCGGTGGACTTGATGTAGCCGATGTCCACCAGCCCGGCCAGTGCCGTTGCCCAGAGGCGCGCCAGCGGGCCGCCGCCGGTGTCCAGTGCCAGGTTGTCCTGGCCGTCGAACCAGCGCGGCGACATGACCCAGCTGTACTTGTCCGCGAGGTCCCGCTTCTGAGGCCGCGGATTGGTGTGCTGGTTCCAGGGATGCCGGCGGTCCACGGGATTGCCCAGCGGATCGTGGGTCACGAACATCTCCTGGCCTTCCCAGTCCTCGTAGTAGGAGGAGCCGAGCATGATCCGGATGCCCAGGTTGATCCGCACCAGGTCCGTCGTGATGAGTTTTCCGTCCACCACCACGCCGGGGGTGACGAACATCTTCCGGCCCCACTCGGTCATGTCCTTGTACTCGAAGTTGCAGTGGTCCGGGTCCTGGAGCGAGCCCCAGCAGCCTAGCAGCGTGCGCCGCAGCCCCACCTGCTCGTAGCCGGGCAGGGCCTCATAGAAGAAGTCGAAGAGGTCGTCATGCATGGGGACAACCTTTTTCATGAACTCCACGTAGCGCATGAGCCTGGTGACGTAGTCCGTCATCAGCTGGATGGTGGCAACGGTGCCCACACCGCCGGGGTAGAGCGTGGACGGGTGGACGTGGCGTCCTTCCATGAGGCAGAACATTTCGCGGGTGGCCCGGCTGACCTGCAGGGCTTCGCGGTAGAACTCGCCCGTGAACGGGTTGAGCGAGCGCATGATGTCCGCGATGGTCCGGTAGCCGTGGTCGGCCTCATGCGGGGCGCGGGTGTTTTCAGCCTTGGCCAGCACTCCGGGGTTGGTTTCGGAGACCATCTTTTCGCAGTAGTCCACGCCGACGAGGTTTTCCTGGAAGATGTTGTGGTCGAACATGTACTCGGCAGCTTCACCCAGGTTCACGATCCACTCGCCCAGGTTCGGTGGCTTCACGCCGTACGCCATGTTTTGCGCGTAGCAGGAGCAGGTGGCGTGGTTGTCGCCGCAGATGCCGCAGATCCGGCTGGTGATGAAGTGGGCGTCGCGCGGGTCCTTGCCCTTCATGAAAATGGAGTAGCCGCGGAAGATCGAGGAGGTGCTCTTGCACTCCACTACCTGGTTGTTTGCGAAATCGATCTTGGTGTAGATGCCGAGGCTGCCGACGATCCTGGTGATGGGGTCCCACGCCATCTCCACCAGGTTGCTGTCGCCTGTTCCGCTTCCGGACGGCATTGGAATCGTTGAGGTCATGTGCTTCACCTGTCTGGACGTGGGGCTACCAGGTGCGCCGCGCACCGGTGAGAAGCTGAGTGCCGGGCCGGCGCCACTTGGGCTCCTGGTCCAGGGTGTGGGTGGTGATTCCACGCAGCGCCCTGATGGCCGAACCGTACGGGCGGATGGTGTTCGTTGAAAGCTTGCCGCCGGGAGGCTCATCCATAAAGGGCATGAACTTGTCCGGGAATCCCGGCATCGTGCAGCCGATGCAGATGCCGCCGACGTTCGGGCAGCCGCCGATGCCGTTCATCCAGCCCCGTTTGGGCACGTTGCATTTGACCACGGGACCCCAGCATCCGAGTTTGACGATGCACTTGGGGGATCCGTACTCGGTGGCGAAGTCGCCCTGTTCGTAGTATCCGGCCCGGTCGCAGCCCTCATGGACGGTCTTGCCGAAGAGCCAGGTGGGCCGCAGCGCGTCGTCGAGCGGAATCATCGGGGCCTGGCCGGTGGCCTGGTAGAGCAGGTAGGTCATCGTCTCGGAGAGGTTGTCCGGCTGGATGGGGCACCCGGGGACGCAGACAATAGGGATCCCGGCCTTGGATTTCCAGTCATAGCCGAGGTAGTCCGGCACTCCCATGGCCCCGGTGGGGTTTCCTGCCATCGCGTGGATGCCGCCGTAGGTGGCGCAGGTCCCGGCGGCGATGATGGCGGTGGCCTTGGGGGCCAGGCGGTCCAGCCATTCGCTGGTGGTGATCGGCTGGCCGGTCTCCAGGTCGTTGCCGAACCCGCACCAGTAGCCGCCCGGGGCGTGCAGTTTTTCGTTAGGGATGGATCCCTCCACCACCAGGACAAACGGTTCAAGTTCGCCGCGGTCCGCCTTGCGGAACCACTCCAGGAAGTCATCGGCCCCTTCCTGCGGGCCGCACTCGAAGTCGATCAGCGGCCAATGCATGGCAATGCGCGGCAGGCCGGGCAGGGCGCCGAGGGCTATTTCCTCGACACTGGGCTGGGTGGCCGCGGTCAGGGCCACAGAATCGCCGTCGCAGCTGAGCCCTGCGTTGATCCACAGCACGTGAATGAGGGTTTCTTCGGCCTTCAGAGAAGTTTCAGTAGGCATCGTTGCCTCTTTCGGAGGCCCTTACGGGCTCAGTGTGTCCGTCAAAGATCCGGTCAACGTGGATGACCGGGAGTTGGCTTCCCCGAGCCAGTCGTACCAGCCGGCGAGGCCTTCACCGGTGGTGGCCGAAAGGACCAGGAAATCGGTGTGCGGGTTGATCTGCCGGGCTCTGCGCCGGAACCCGTCGACGTCGAAATCAACGTAGGGGAGCAGGTCCGATTTGTTGATAATCACCAGATCGGCTGCGCTGAACATATGGGGGTATTTCTGCGGCTTGTCATCACCTTCCGTCACGGAAACGACTACTACTTTGGCTGCTTCGCCCAGGTCGAACAGTGCCGGGCAGACCAGGTTGCCCACATTCTCGATGAACACCGTGGACCCGGTTTGCGGATCCAAGGCGTCCAGGGCACGCCGGAGCATGTCCGCATCCAGGTGGCAGCCCGCTCCGGTGTTGATCTGGACAACGGGCCGGCCCACCGCACGGATGCGGTCCGCGTCCAGGGACGTCTCCTGGTCACCCTCGACGACGCCGGCCCGCAGCCGTCCGCCCAGGTCCGCGAGAGTGCGGACCAGGAGGGTGGTTTTGCCTGCGCCGGGGGAACTCATCACGTTCAGCGCGCGGATTCCCCGGCCTTCCAGCCAGCCCCGGTTCCTCGCCGCGAGCAGCTCGTTTTTCGCGAGCAGGCTCTGCTCCAGCGGGATGGTTTCAGGCTGGTGGGCGTGGGCGTGGGCGTGCTCGTGGTCGTGGTCGTGGTCCGGACCGTGCTCGTGCGGGTGGTCGTGCTCGTGCTCCGAACCGTGGGCGTGGGGATGAACATGCAGGTGCCCTGGCAGCAGTGCGCCTGAAGGTTCCGCAACGGCCGAAACCCTGATGTTCGTCTCGTCCCCGCATCCGCACGTCATACACATTCTTAGGCCACCTCCACCGACATCAGCATGAGTTCGCGGCCGCTGAGGACTTCCACGTCCGCGCTTCCGCAGGGACACAGCAGGATCAGGTCAGTCAGCTCGAACTCGTCGAGGCAGTCCCGGCAGCGGGCCCGGCCCTGCGGTTCGTCAATCATCAGCCGGGCGCCTGCCAGAGGGGTGTCAGCGGAGGCAACGTCGAAGCAGAAGCGCATGGCATCCGGCAGGACACCGGACAGGGACCCAACCTTGAGATTGACCGCGGTGACTTTCCGTTCGCCGGTTCGGTCGAGAACGGCTTCGATAAGGCTCTGTGTGATAGAGAGTTCGTGCATGGCGCACCCCTTCCTGCCAAGATAGGCGCGGGCAGGATAAAAAACAACCATCCGATATGCCGCGGGCGTATACTGCCGCCAAAGCGGCCAAGCCGACACGGCAATGGTCCGCGAGGGGAACCCGAGGCTGGACCATGAAACAACCGAAGGTTACGCGTCCGGGCCGGATCCGCGGCGCGCGCAGTGTCCTTTCTGGCCGGGAGTGGGCATCGGTCGGCGGAATGGTCCTGTTCGTTGCTTTCCTGCACATTCTGGGCTGGGGCGTGCTGGCAGGAGTGGCGGACCCGCAGAATGTCCCCGCCGGTTCAACCGGAGTGTTCGGCGTGGGCCTGGGCGTGGCTGCCTATACGCTGGGCCTGCGCCACGCTTTCGATGCCGACCACATTGCCGCAATCGATAACATCACCCGCAAATTCCGGGCCGAGGGCAAGCGCAGCATGTCCGTGGGTTTCTGGTTTTCGCTGGGCCATTCGAGCATCGTGTTCGGCTTATGCGCCCTCCTGGCGGCCGGCATTCGCGGCCTGACGGATCAGGCGGTGGACGGGGCCTCGGAGCTCCATTCCGTCCTGGGACTCGTGGGCACAATGGTCTCCGGCTTTTTTCTGGTGTGCATTGGCGTCCTGAACCTGGTGGTGCTGCGGGGCATCATTAAGTCAGTCCTGCGGATGCGGGAGAGTGAAGAAGCCGGCGCAGATCTGGCGGGGCAGGCCGCGACCCCGGGACTGATGTACCGGGTGTTCGGGCGGATCACCCGCTTTGTCACCCGTCCGTGGCACGTCTACGGCGTCGGATTGCTGTTCGGCCTGGGCTTTGACACGGCCACCGAGGTCAGCCTCCTGATTCTGGCAGGAGGTGCCGCGGCCTCCACGCTGCCCTGGTACGCGATCATGACGCTGCCGATCATCTTCGCTGCGGGGATGAGCCTGCTGGACTCGCTGGACGGCTGTCTCATGAACTTCGCCTACGGCTGGGCGCTGTCCCGGCCAGTCCGCCGGATCTATTACAACATCGTCATCACGGGACTTTCTGTGGCCGTCGCGCTGGGCATCGGCTCCATTGAGCTGATCTCTATCCTCGTGGAACGGGCCGGGATCAGCGCCGGTCCGCTGTACGCCATCGGCGGCATCGACCTGGATTCGGTGGGGTACACGGTGGTTGCGCTTTTCCTGGGTACATGGGTGCTGGCACTTGGAGTGTGGCGGTTCGGCCACATAGAGGAACGGTGGTCCGCTCCGGTCAGGAACCCGGACGCGGGCGAGGACCGCTGACCCGGCAGCCGGCGGCATCCGATGCATCTAGGCTTGAGCCTATGCCGTCGTTCCAAACCAGACTGAAGATCACCGGGCTTAAGCCGGGCACCGCTCCGGAAGCGGTCATGGCTGCGGCCATCGAGGCGCTCGGCACGCGGCACCACGTTGAATCGCACCAGCTGGAGCTGGCCGGCGGCGTACCGCAGTTGAATTTGCGCTTCCTGGTCGATGCCACCGCGTACAGCGCCGAGAACAGCCAGGCGCGCGAATCGGCAGCCATGATGCGCGACGCCGTCGAACGTGTTGCGCTCACCGGAACGCTGACGGTGCTGCGCCGCAGCCGCGGCCGCTGGGCGCCTGTCTAAAAGTCCAGTTCCTCGTCCGGGTCGCGGGATTCCACGGGGGAGCGGCTGCCCCGCCGCCGCGTCACGATCAGGCCCACGACGGCGCCGATCGCCAGCCCGACGCCGACGCCGATCAGGGAACTGGCCCAGAACGGAAGCCCGGTGGCGGACCCGGTGAAATAGCCCAGTGCCACCGACCAACCTGCCCACAGCAAGCCTCCGAGGGCCGCGCAGAGGCTGAACCCGCGGGTCGAGACGTTGGCGATGCCCGCCGCAGCCGTCGTCGCCAGGCGCCCGCCGGGGATGAACCGGATGCCGATGATTGCGCCGTAGGTGGAGGACCGGCCGGCCTTCGCGATGGCCGCGTGGACTCCCGCGTGGAACCGGTGGCCCCACTTCCAGCGGTCGAGGACGTGGCTCAGCCGGCGTTTGAAAAGCTGGAAGACGAGGATGTCGCCACACCAGGAGGCCAATGCGGCGAGGAGCACCACAACGAGGGCGTTGATGTGGCCCTCGGCTGAGAGCGCGCCGCCGGTGATAACGATCATTTCCGAGGGGAGAGGCGGGAAAAGGGCATCGCCCATCACTAACGGGAAGATCCAGAAATAGATCGCGGTACCCCAGCTGGCCGCATTCCCGAAGTCCATGGGCACAAGGTACCGCACTTCCGGCAGCTAGCGCGCTTCGCTCAGTTCCAGTCCGCTGCGGTATTCCACCGGGCGCCCCGAGATGGGATCGACGAAGCGGATCCCGCGGGCCAGCAGCTGCAGCGGATTGGCGTAATTGTCCGGCGCCTTATCCAGCAGCTCCGGGTAGAACGCGTCGTTGACGATTCCCAGACCCAGTGAGGCCATGTGGACGCGGAGCTGGTGCGTCTTCCCCGAGTGCGGCTCGAGCCGGTACAGCGCTCGGCGACGGGGGCCGCCGTCGGGCCCGCCGGCCTCAAATGTCCGCAACCATTCGATCCGGGTTTCCGCATTGGGTTCGCCGTCAATCACCTCGGCGAGCAGGTAGCTGCGCGACTTGGTCATCCGGTTCCGCACCACCAACGGGAAGTCCACCGGGGGGTGGCCCGGGGCTGGCTCCGCGGCGGACACGCACTCGTATTCCTTCTGGACCTGGCGCTTTTCGAAGAGCACCTGATACTTGCCCCGGGTCTCCGGGTTCGTGGAGAGCAGCAGGATGCCGGCCGTCATGCGGTCGAGGCGGTGCATTGGAATCAGGTCCGGGAGGCCCAGCTGGTTCCGGAGCCGGACCAGAGCCGATTCCTGGATGTACGTCCCGCCGGGCGTGGTGGGCAGGAAGTGCGGCTTGTCCACGACCAGCAGGTGATCGTCCTGGTGCAGGATGTTTAGCTCCACGGGTATCCGGGTCTCCGGCGGCAGGGTGCGGTAGTACCAGATAAACGTATGGTTCTGCAGCGGGGTTGCGCGGTCCAGGGCTACGCCGGCCTCGCCGACGATCTCGCCGGCGTCGAACCGGTCCTCGATGCCCTGCGGATCGATGTGCCCCCAGCGGTGCATCATGTAGTCCAATGCGGTCTCCCACGGACCGTCGTCCGGCAGGCGCAGGCGCGTGGCGTTCACGCCGTCGCGCACAGGGAGGGGGGATTGCATCACCGGACCATTCTACGTGGCGGGCTGTGCCGCCGGTCGCCCGGACGGGTCCGCTCGGCCGGTGGTCCCGCCGCCCGCCGCCGCGCTCGTTAACCCTCGCCGGCCGCCCGCTGGTCCCTTCCCTCGCCGCTCGCCGCGCTCGTTCGCCCTCGCCCCTGCGCTTCAGTTCGCCGGACGCGTGCGGGGTCGCCGGAAAGGTCCCGCGAACCCGCACGTTTCCGGCGAGCTGGGACGACTGCGCCGACCAACCGCCGACGAATAAAAATTTCTTGACAAATAAAATCGTCGGCAGGCACACTGGAGGCATGTTGGATATCGAAGTGATCGAGGACCCGGCCGCAGCGGAGGCTTCGCTGGATCCGATCCGGACGCGGATCCTGCGCGAGCTCGCCGAGCCCGGATCCGCGACACAGCTGGCCGCGAAGGTGGGCCTGCCGCGGCAGAAGGTGAACTACCACCTCAAGGCCCTCGAACGCCATGGACTCGTCGAACTGGTCGAGGAACGGCGGCGCGGCAACGTCACCGAACGCATCCTGCAGGCGACGGCGAGGTCGTACCTGATTTCGCCGGCGGCGCTGGCCTCCGTGGCCCCGGACCCGCGCCGGTTCGCGGACCGGTTCTCTGCCTTCTGGCTGCTGGCGCTCGCCGCCCGCATGGTCCAGGAAATGGGACAGCTGATTGCCGGAGCCGCCGCGGCCAGGCAGAAACTCGCCACGTTCGCCATCGACGGCGAAATCACCTTCCGGTCGGCGGCGGACCGGGCGGCGTTCGCCGAGGAGCTCGGAGTCGCCGTGACCCGGCTCGTGGACAAGTACCACAGCGGCGGTCCGGACCTCGCGGCAGGTTCCGGTGCCGGCTCCCCGCCAGCAGGACGCAAACACCGACTCGTCGTCGCGCTTCACCCGTCGCTCAAGTCCCCGGCGACCAAGGCGCAGCCCGCCACCCCGCACGCAGCAAACCCCCACGCAGCAACCCCACACGCTAAGGAGCAGGACAATGACTGACAAGCGGAAATTCGAAATCGTCTACGACACCGAACTGCCCGGCACCCCGGAACGGGCGTGGGAGGCCGTCACCAAGGACACTCCGGCCTGGATGTTCCCCACGGACCAATGGCCGGCCGTCCGGACCGTGGATGAGTACCCCTCCCGCCTCGTATCCCGGATGGACGGTCCGGACGGCTGGTTCAACCAGCTCGAGCACGTCCTGGAACCGCTGGACGGCGGCCGGGCCCGGCTGCACTACGTGCACAGCGGCATCTTCGCGGACAACTGGGATGAACAGTACGACGGTGCCAGCAAGCACACTGCGTTCTACCTCCACACCCTGGGCCAGTACCTGCAGTACTTCGACGGCAAACCCGTGGTCTTTACGGATATCCAGGCGCCGGCCGCCTCGCAGACCCCGGACGGCTTCGACCGGCTCAAGAAGGCCCTTGGAGTTGCCGACTCGGGCCAGGGGGAGACGGTGGACCTGGAGCTCGACGGCGTCGGGCAGCTCACCGGTGAAGTGGACTTCTCGAACGAGAACTTCCTCGGGCTGCGGACGTCGGACACGATGTACCGGTTCTTCGGGCGCAACGCCTTCGGGGCGCCGGTGGGCATGACCGTTCACGACTTCAGCGGCCGCGGGGATTCCGACGCTACGGCCAAGGCCTGGACCGGGTTCCTCGCGAAGGTCTACGCCTAGGCTCACGACGCGCCTCCTATCTGGCGCTACGCAAATGCCCTGGCGACACCCGAATTCGGGCGTCGACAGGGCATTTGCGCGTCGCAGGCAAGGAAGCACAGCGCAGGAAAGAAAGCGCAGCGCAGGACGGGCCCGCGGGAGCCTTGGCTCAGGCGATGGCAGCGACGGGCGGGGCCGGCAGGTTGCGCCGCAGCTGTGGCGCCGACTCCAGTTGGTCCTGGGCGGAGCGCAGCGCCAGCACCGCGGTCTCGAGCTGAGCCGGAGCCAGGGTGAACGGCACACGGAGATAGTGTTCGAAAGCCCCACCAACACCAAACCTGGGGCCGGCCGCGAGACGGATGCCGAAGTCCGGGGCGATCACCGTCAGCGCCGTACTGAGCGGAGCGGGCAGCCGGCACCAGATCGACAGCCCGCCGCCGGGCCGCTCCGCCTGCCAGGTGGGCAGGTTCTGCGTGATGAGCCCCAGCAAGGTGTCCCGGTTGGTGCGGAGCGAGGCGAGCCGTTCGGGGAGCGGTCCCGTGAGGTCATTGACCAGATGGGCCGCCGCGAGCTGCTCCACCACGGGCCCGCCCAGGTCCATGGTGGTCCGGGCGGCGGCGAAGCGCTGGATGAGCGGCTCGCCGGCCCGGATCCACCC
>JBKPJW010000163.1:0-13017 GCA_046730875.1 Actinomycetota bacterium
AGCATCACCCTGATTCAGCGAAGGAAACCGGTGACCGTGGCTCGCAGCGCAGACAGCGCAGTCCGCCTGGACGAAAGCCAATACAGTGCAGGCGATGGTCCCTGCCTGACAGCGATCCGCCAGCAGGCCGTTGTGCATGTACCAGATTTGATTAACGAGCACCGCTGGCCCTCCTACAGTGCGGCCGCGCTGGAGGCGGGAGTAGGATCCAGCCTGTCCGTGCCCTTGGTCCTAGAGGGGGAAGCTGAAGCGGGCCTTACTGAGCGGATGGCCTTCGTCCGCCGTGCCTGCCTCGACGCCGTAACGGTCTTCGAGGAAGAGCAGAGGGTATTTTTTCTGAGAGTTGATTTGGAGACTTCTTCCGCAGGGATCTGCGCGAGTCGCGCCGGCAATCTCCGTTCTCAAGCGTGAAAAGGAGACCGATCCGGAACGGAGTGTGGTCGGTCTGCCCTGCCTTGAGCCTCTACTGGTGTCGCCGGCCTGTCAGGACCGCAGCGGGACAAAGCCGATGACCAGGGTGCCCAGCTGGGCGGCGGTGTCCACGTCCAGCCTGCCTTCGGTGATCACCAGGTTGTCGCCGCTAATGATCAGGACGTTGCCGTTACGGGCCGCCTCCAGCCAATCTGCATCATCCCTGTCCTTCGGATTGAGCTGCTCGGCATAGATGGTTTCCCCGCCGATATCCAGACTGAGGAACCCTTCGGTGACTGCCAGACTGCAGCTGCTATCGAGTTCGGTAGCCTGATTCAGGATGTCGGTGTACTCCGGGTTCATCGCCAGTTCGAAGCCGTGGGAAAGCAAAATAGACACCAGGGCGGAGGTTAGCTCGCCGTCCTCTTCCCGGAAGGCGACGACGGGGACGAGCGTGTACGCCAGCGCTGCGACGACGGTAACGTGAGTGCCAGTGTCTGAGGCTCTCTGTGTGAGGATCATCCGTGCGGCCAGCGGCGTCAGATGCGCCGGCTGCCAGATAGCCCTCTGTAGTGTCAGGTCGGGATCGCAGCATTGCCGATGGCAGACATAGTCGCTGAACGTGACGTACTGAGTCCCGTCGGGTGCCGTGCTTTCGGTGATGTCCACGCTCAGGGACAGCGGCTCGTCGAGCTGCAGCGGCCGTCGGCAAAGAGCGCAGGTAGTGGCGATGGCGGCTGCCGTAGTCACGTAGCGCGCCGTGTCTCTGCCTTTGAAGGATTCCAGACGCCCGTCCCAGGCGACATTGCGGGTCACCGGCATACCAGCAAGTCTACCCACCGGTAGCTGCGCCGTCAGCAGTCGTATTGAAGGCACCAGGTCCTCCAACGCCAGTACTGCTTGTGCTGCCCGGTCCGTCGTCCCGCCCGGGTAGCGGGAGGGCCGGGCGCTGCGTCAGTGGACGACGTCTCCAGGTTCGCCGAGCGGGTATTCGCGCTGGATCTGGGCGACTTTCGGATCGTTCTCATCGGCGCCGTAGTCGGAGCTGCGAGTGATGTCCTTCCCGTCGGGGAGCTCTATTGCGTGGAAGAGCAGAGATAGGCCTGCGGCAACAATGAGGTTTATCGCGAACGCCACGACCGCGATGTAGACCTGGATATCGGTGCCGGGGATGGCCGCGATAGAGCCGCCAAAGTTGGCCTTAGTGACGGGGTTGACCACGTTATAGGCGGCGATGGTGCCGTAGATGATTCCGGCGGCCCAGCCGCCGAAGAGCGCCCACCGGCTCCGTACTGCCCAAACCCAGTACGGTAAGGACGGCCTTAATGCCGACCAGCTGCAGCGCGATGTAGGGCATCGTCGCGACGATGCCGGTGACGGCGACGGCCAGAGTAAGCGCCCTGCTGCCATACCGGCCGCCAACGAAGTCAGCCGGTGTGACAAAACCGTGCCGGTGCGAGACGGACCACAACCGGCTCATCAGGAGGAACACGATGGGGTACAAAACGATCGTGTACGGCACCGCGAAGAAGCCGCTCACGGCTCCCGTGGCCCACATCGCAGCCGGAACTGCCACGAAAGTATAGGCCGTGTAGAGGTCGCCGCCCAGGAGGAACCAGGTTACCCGCGTCCCAAAACCGCGGCCGCCGAGGCCCCACTCGTCCAGGCTGTGCAGCCCCGTCCGCTCATTCCGGCGCCACCGCGCAGCGATGAACCCCAAGGCCGCCACCAGGACGAAGAGAATGATCACAATGGCCAGTGCAACGCCGCTAATGGGCCGGTCCGGAACGGCCAGCGGCGTGATCGCCCCGCTCATTTCCCCTCCTCGGGGCTGGTCTCGACGCGCACGATTCGCGCCGGCGGCGGTCCTCCTTACTAACCAGCCAGTAGGAGATCCCGATTAGGGCGGAGGTGATCGGTATCCACGTCATCTGATACCAGTAGAAGAACGGCATCCCGGCCAAGCGTGGCTCATCGACCGAATACGCGGGCACAAACAACGGGACCACAACGGCGAGGTTCAACAGGATTCCGGTGATGATGTATGGACCCGGCCTGGCCGGTCCACGCGTGGCCACATCAGGACTGGACATCGACGCCTCCTCATCGAGACGGGCCCCGGGGCGGGAAGACTTCCAGGGACAAGCTGGCGGCCTAAGGACCGTGGGTTGCAGCGGTCTTAACCAACAGGATAGACACGGACTTTATTGTCCAACAGAGCCAAAGCGGGCTCTTGTCCAGAAGTGGGCGTCGTTGGTGGTCTCGATCTTGGCTGGTGCATCCGTGGGAACAGGGGTTATATCCGCAGGAGGTAACAACCCACTCAGGAATCGTCTGAAACTCTTCCCAGCCGGTCGAACGCCAAAGAGAACGGCGACCGGCCAACCCAATTGATACCGCAAGGATCTCTTCCTTGGAGACTTTCGCGTGCCATAGTCTGGGCACGTCAGCCTGCGGCGGAAAGCGAAGAATGCGGGAATCAGGACACACAACGCCTAGAGGGGGCAGAGCATGCTGATCTGCGCAACCTGCGGAGTCGAACGCGACGAACCTCCCCCCGGGGTCTGCCCGATCTGCGCCGACGAGCGGCAGTATGTGCCCGAGGATGGACAAAAGTGGCTCACACTGGACGGGATGGCACAGGATGGCCAGCAGACATTGTTGAAGGAAAATGAGCCGGGACTTTTCGGGATCAGGACGGAACCAAAAGTCGGGATCGGCCAGACCGCTCAGCTTGTGGTGACACCCGACGGTTCGCTGCTGTGGGATCCGGTCGGATATGTCGACGACAGCGCTGTGAAGGCAGCGCTCGAGCGAGGGCCCGTCCTTGCCATCGCCGCTAGCCATCCACACATGTTTGGTGTGCAGGTCGAATGGTCGCATCAGCTCGGTGGCGTCCCTGTACTTGTGGCGGGCGCAGACCGGCAATGGCTGGGGCGCAACGATCCGGTCATCGAATATTGGTCCGGCAGCCAAGCCATCGCCGAAGGACTGACACTACACCAGACCGGGGGGCACTTCCCGGGCAGCGCGGTGGTGCACTGGGCTGCAGGAGCGGACGGTAGAGGAGTACTGCTCACCGGTGACAGCGTGTATCCGAATCCAGATCGTCGCTCTATCTCCTTCATGCGCAGCTACCCGAATCATTTGCCGCTATCCGGCGCGGTTGCGCTGCGAATCGCCGCGCAGCTGCGAGAGCTCAAGTTCGACCGGATCTACGGCAACTTCAACAATGTCATCGCGTCCGGAGCCAAGGCCATTCTGCACGATTCCGCCCAACGGCACGCTGCGTGGGCGCGAGGAGACTACGACCATTTGACCTGAACCGTCCGTCTCCCCTTAGCGTTAGTTAGGGATGGAGCAGAGGTTCATGCTCGGATCAGCAATCTGCTGGCTACGAGTGCTTTCCAAGCGATCAGGTGCTCGCCAGCGCACAATCGCGGCGGCGAGAGTCAACGAATATCCTCCGTCAGCACGAGGGCGCAACCCACCGCCGTGGTGGCACCGGGCCCCGACCGTCAGCTGATCAGTACTCGCCCTTGATCACGAAGTAGGAGCCGCGGATAACGCCTGCCAGTTTTGATTTCTGGCGGGCGAACTTGAAACGCGACGCGAGTTCCTCCGGAATCTCCATACCTTCGGCCAGTTTGAATCCGACCGCTCGCTTCCCGCCAGCCTCGATGCTGTACATGATATTGATGGACAACCCGGACTCGTAGAATACGTAATCCATTCGCAAACCATCGACTTCGAAGGCGGTTGCTTCGAGAGGGCGGGAGCTGATGACGATGTCGCGCTCGTCCTTCAGGATGCGGCTCACCCGGTCGACCACCTCCGGAACCTCGCTTGCAGGGCTGACGGTGAAGACGTGATCGTACTTGTTGCGGTAGTAGCGCCCCTCGTTGGCGCGTAAGCCTGCGAGCGCCGCGGCGACCGGAGACGATTCCAGGCCGACAGTAGAAACGTTTTCGAAGTCAACGACGTAAGGCATGCGCCCTCCTGATTGGATACGTTGGACCAACAATAACGTGACTACAGGCTTGGCCCACTTACAAGCGCAGCACACGCTGCTAGTTGAAACGGATATAAGGGGGCTAGGACTGCTGCGAGCGAGCCTGCAGGGTCGAAAATGCCTCAGTCAATGCGTCCCTGACAGCGCGAACGCTTTCCTTCTTGAGCGCCGAAAAGCGCGCGATCCATCACCGCAATCGCGGACCCCGAGACATGCCCGGACGTGACAACACTGCGTGAGGAACTTGCCTGGGCATTACACGCCTTGACTGTGACCGGACCTTTGTGACCCGCCAGGGCTGTTCCCCGGAGAGTATGTCTTAAGGCCCTGCCGGTGCGCCCCTGTCGGGGCAAGAGTTGGACCAACGCGACGACCGGTGTGCGGACAGCCCCGGTGTGGGCGGGACAAGCCACCCGACGTTGGGGATTGGGTCATGTCCAGCACCGTCCGAACCGCGACAGCGTCGAGTAAGGAAACGCAGAGGCCGCTCCGACGGCCGGAACCGAGTGGAGGACGCACCATGTCAGATCACAACTACACCTTGTTCGTGTCGTCGTACCCCGACGAGGACTCGGCCGCAGAGGATTTCAAGGCGATCAAGAGCATGGACGACGCGGCCGTGGCGGCGGCGGTCGTCCTCTCACGTGACGCCGCGGGCAAGACCGAAGTCAAGGAGCACGGGGGCGGACTGGTGGCCGGCGGCACCACGGCCGGCGCCATCGGCGGGCTCGTGGTCGGACTGTTCGCTCCGCCACTGCTGCTGTCCGGTGTGATCGGCGCCGGGATCGGCGCGGGTGCTGGCGCCATCGCGAAGCGTCACGAGGAAAAGTCCATCGGCGTCAACGCCGACGAGTGGCTGCCGCCGGGCTCCTCGGCGATCGTTGCCGTCATCGACGACCTCTACCTCGACCGCGTCGACAAGGCGGTCGATAAGGCCACCAAGAAGGTCAGCAAGGCCGTCGAAAGCGGTGACTACGACGCCGTGGTCAAGGCCGTGAACGAGGGCAACCAGAAGATCATCGACGCCGCTTCGTCCTGATCGTCCGAACCAACCAACTGGGTGACGGCCCCGAGTTCTGGGGGTTGCCACCGGGTGGACTCGATCTGCGCACACCATTCACCGACTCGCGGATGAGGTCGGCATGGCTGTTGTGGCATGCATATACCTCGATCGTGTGGAGCAGGATGTAGCACAGACTGGGAAGCTCGATGCCGGGGTTGGAAGCAAGTGAGCCCTGGCGGCCCGGACCGCCGTCCGCCAGCGCCTCCGCGAAAAGGGCACGATTTAGGGAGCTGTCTCGTCGCCGGCAAACGGCGACTCGGGGTCGGTATGGTCGGTTTCGTCCGTCTGATCCTTCAACCTCTCTGAAGGGGGAAGGCTGTGCCCGAGGTGGGACGGACGCATTCCCGCGGCCTCGCGATAAACTGGATCGATCATGATCGGTGCCCGGCTCCGACTTCTGACCTGGTTCGTCATCCCAGCGACCCTCCTGTCGGCCTGCGCGCCCGCGATCAGACTCGATGAGGCCACCACCGATCGACCGGTCCAGACCTACTCGGCCCCGCCTGCCGCACGCGATGACGTCCCCGCTCCTCACCGGACCGCGCCCCCTACGCCGACATCGGTTCCGACGCCGACCCCGGTGCCCCAGGCGTTCGCCCTCAACGTCTACCAGGAGGGTGACTTCGTGCCGCAGTACACCTTTGACTGGTGTGTGGCGGCGAGCATCCAGATCATGCACAACCTCATCGCCGCCACGGGGGCCGGCACGTGGACCGATCGTGTTCAGCAGGGCGAGCTGTGGGAGATGGCCCGGGCACGGTCGTTGAACTCGTTCAACGGTGCCAATCCTTTGGGTTGGGCGAAGGTGTTGACCGAGGTCGGGATGGGGCCATACGCCGTGGTCAGCATCGCTGACTACGAGGAAGCGCTGCGGACCGCGGCGCGCGCCATCGCCGAGACGGACCGGCCGGTCGGGCTGGTCATGTGGCGCGGTCGCCACGTATGGGTGATGAGCGGCTTCGAGTCACTCGGCGATCCCGACCGGTTCCCGGAGTTCTCGGTCACCGGCATCCGGGTCCAAGATCCGCTCTATCCGCACGGCAGCAAGCAGTGGGGACCGTCCCCCGCGCCCAACACCCTGCTCACCCCCGAGCAGTTGGCGACGCAGTTCGTCGTCCGTGAGCCGCGACGCTGGAGCAGCGATCTGCCGACCGGCTACCTGCTGGTGCTGCCGCTCGCCGAGTCCTGATCAGACCTTCGCGCTAGTCGCGCGTAGGACGTGGCGGTCGCTCTTGAAATCTGAAGAGCGCTGGACGTAAATGGCCACAGACAAAACACTCGAGGAGGTCACCATGACGGTTTCTTTCAACCACACCATCGTCTACGCAACGGACAAGCGCAATTCGGCGGAGTTCCTAGCCAACGTGCTCGGACTGCCGAAACCCCAAGCCATGTGGTCTTTCATGACCGTGCCCCTCGACCACGGAGTGGCCCTCGATTGCGCAACGGCGGACCGGCCCATCTCCCCGCAGCACTACGCCTTCCTGGTCAGCGAGGAGGACTTCGAGGGAATCTTCGCCAGGATCCAGGCCCAGGGCATCCCCTACTGGGCAGACCCGGGACGGTCCCGCCCACAGCAGATCAACCACAACGACGGCGGACGTGGCCTCTACTTCTTGGATCCTGACGGGCATTTCCTCGAGGCGATCACGCGTCCGTACGGATCGGGAGCTGCATGAAGTCCTAGTCCCGGCTGGCCACTGGAGCTAATCGCTCCGCCTTGGTAGCTTCAAGGCATGGCCATCAAACTTGAGAACGTCGGTATTGCCGTTCGCGACCTCGAAGCAGCAATCGCCTTTTTCACCGACCTCGGGCTCACGGTCGTCGGCCGTGACACGGTCAGCGGCGAGTGGACCGACACCGCCGTCGGACTTGACGGCAACCACGCCAAAATTGCAATGCTCCAGACCCCGGACGGTCATGGTCAACTTGAGCTCTTCGAATACATCCACCCCAAAGCGGTCGAGTCGAACCCGACTCGCCCCAACGACATCGGCATGCACCGCGTGGCCTTCTCAGTCGATGACATCGACAAAGCCTTGGAGATAGCTGCGAAGCACGGTTGCCGTCCGCTACGCGGCGTGGCGACCTACGAGGACCTCTACAAACTCACCTATGTCCGCGGTCCCAGCGGCATCCTCGTGATGCTCGCCGAGAAACTGAAGAAAGACTGACCGGATCGGCCGAATTATCCTGTGTTGCTTAGCCTCAGGCCGTAAGGCCAACAGGCCCGTAAGCCGCTCGGTCTGCGAGCCGTGTGTACGGTACTGATATGGCTTCTCCGCAGACGCTAAGCGAGACCGAGCGCCGCGTCGTCGCCGCTTGGGCCGCGGACTGCGCTGAGCGGGTCCTGGCCTTATTTGAGGCAGAGGCGCCGGCAGATGATCGCCCCCGCGACGCCATCGCCCGAGCCCGCGCCTTCGCTCGCGGTGAGCTCAGTGCCGCCGAAGAGATCCGCCGGCGGTTTGTTGCTGGCCGTGCCGCACGCGAGGTGAGTAGCCCTGCTGCGGTGGCTGCCGCCAGGTCTGCCACGCAAGCCGCGGCAGTCGCCCACATGGGCGCGCACGCCTTGGGGGCGGCCGCGTATGCCGCGAAAGCGGCCGGACTGGCGGCGCCCGATCGGCCCCACACGGTCGACGACGAGGTCCACTGGCAACTAGAGCACCTGAGCGCCGAAGCCCGGTCCGCGCTTCGGCGCTTGCCACCGCTCGGTGGGAATTCCGCCGGTCCGCTGGGGCCAGGACTTCTCGCGTCCGGAATCCCCGCCTCGATCATCCGCGCGATCCAGGCCGACTTGGCTCGCCCCGACCAGACTGCCTCCTCCAGCTGAATCGGCCCCAAGCCGGCCCCCAGCGCGACACCATCCGCCAGAGTTTCCGAGACGAAGGGAGCCAAGCTTCCCGCTCACTTGACCGGCTCATCCGAGCTTTGGCGCGGTGCCTTGAAAAGGCTGTCGTTTCCAAGACGGGCCAATTCCCGCCCCTGTCCACCTTCTGACCGGTGCTCCAGCCCCAGCGGGAAAGAAGTAGATTCCGCCGGATATGATCGGTGGCATGGCCAGCCTCGCGGATTTCCTGGGCCCCATCCTGGAAGTGATGACCTGGGTCGGGTTTGTTCCCGGTGTGCCGCTGCTCATCGCTGGCTGGATTATCAATAAGCGACGGTGCCTCTGGACCAGCACAACGGCCGAGGTATTCGAAGCCGGCAGATACAAGGGTTTCCGTTGGTCCGACAGCACAAACGACTTGCACCTGTCTCTCCACTCCCCTGCAGAAACCCAGGCTTTGGACACCGGCACGCAGATCGAGCTTCACTACGACCACTGCCACCCCTCCCGCTGGCGCCTGGACCCACCCCCGCACGACACCACCGTCACCATCCTGGGACTGATTCTGACCGGCGTCGGGATCGCCTGCACGGTAGCCGGCTTCGTTCTGCTGATGTTCTAAAGCCGCCTTGCCCCGAAGACAGCGCACTTCGCAAGATCCGCAATTTCCCCCTTTAGAACACGCCACATAGCGCCGCGATTCACGGGACATCGGCCACCCCTTTTTCACCCGCAATGATATTGGCAGCCCTGTTGTCAACAATGACTCGGAGGAGATCTACATACTCGCGCGGTTGGGTTCGCCCAATTATGGATGGCGAGCAGGGGCGCGATCGGACATGATCGGAATATGCGCCGATTGGGAAATGTCCCGTCCTGGTTGGTCCCGCCAGCCCTGCGTGGCTACAGGACCGAGTGGCTGCGCCACGACCTGATGGCCGGCACTGCGCTCTTCGCAATCTTGGTCCCCGCGGGCATGGCTTACGCCCAGGCCGCCGGCCTTCCACCGGTGACCGGTCTCTACGCGACGGTGGTTCCCCTGCTTGTCTACGCAGCAGTCGGGCCATCGAGAGTGCTGGTGCTGGGGCCGGATTCCGCGCTCGCCCCGATGATTGTTGCAGCCTTGGTTCCCTTGGCCGCGGATAACGAGCAGAAATCCGTGGCCCTGGCGGGCCTTTTGGCCATACTGATTGGCGTCATTATGCTGTGCGGTTCGGCTCTGAGGCTCGGAATCGTCACTGGACTGTTGTCGAAGCCCATCCGGCTCGGCTATCTCAACGGCATCGCTTTGCTGGTAGCTGTGTCCCAGCTTCCCACCCTCCTGGGGATCTCCGTGGAAGGCGGCACACCCTGGGAAAAACTCATCGCCGCCGCGCCGAAGGTGCTTGCCGGTGAGACCAATATGACGGCACTACTGCTCGGCTTGGTCTCGCTGGCGCTCATCTGGGTTCCCCGCTGGCTGAAATGGAAGGTTCCGGGCGTGCTCATTGCGGTAGTTGTGTCCTGCATCGCCGTGGGCGTGCTGGGACTCCAAGAGCGTTTGAAGGTCACAGGTGCGCTCCCGCAGGGGCTCCCCGCACCGGCCCTCGGCGGGATTGGCTGGGCCGACGTCCTGACACTGTTGCCCGCCGCCGCCGCGATCGCCCTCATCGTCTTCGTCGATACCGGAACCCTGTCCAAATCCCTGGCGGCCTCAGAGGACGGCAAGGTATCCGGCAACCATGAAATGGCAGCCTTGGGTGCCGCGAACGCTGCCACCGGGCTACTGGGCGGCTTTCCGGTATCGGCCAGCACGTCCCGCACTCCGGTGGCAGTCGAATCAGGGGCTAAATCCCAGCTCACAGGCGTCGTAGGCGCCGTCCTGGTGCTCGGCTTCATGCTGGTGGCGCCTGGCGTCACCGAGTTCCTGCCGGCCACAACGCTTGCCGCCATTGTCATCGCCGCAGCCGCGGCAATAGCCGACCCGGTCGGTGTGCGACGGCTCATCGGCATGAGCCACAGTGAATCGTTGGTGATGCTCGCGGCATTCCTGGGGGTCACCATACTGGGGGTCCTCCCCGGCATCGGCGTTGCCATCGGCTTGGCAATCCTGGACTTCCTACGGCGGGCTTGGGACCCCTACCGTGCTGAACTAGTGGACGTGCCCGGGATACCGGGATACCACGACGTCAGCCGTCATCCGGAGGGAGAACGCATCCCCGGCTTGTTGATCCTGCGCTTCGACGCACCGCTGTTCTTCGGCAACGGATCCATGTTGGGATCCTTCGTGCAAAATGAGATGGACCAGGCGGCGCCTGGCACAGAACGCGTGGTGCTCGCGGCAGAGCCCGTGACAGGAATCGACACGACTGCACTGGACGAGTTGGTACAGCTTGACGAATGGCTGGACCGGCACGGCGTGGACCTGGTGTTCGCCGAACTCAAAGACCCGGTCAAAGACAGACTGTTGCAATATGGCATGGGGGCCCGCTTCACCCCCGAACATTTCTTCCCAACAGTGAGCGAAGCAGTAAGGGCGTTTCAAAGGGAGGATAGGGCGGATAGGGAAGGGTAGGAAACGGTTACCCGGGTCACAGAATGCCGCCACCAAGCGTTGGGTCAACGTATACACGTAAAAGCAAAACCCCCTCTGACGAGGGGCAATGCTGGGTCTCCTACGGTGCCGAAGAGCCCAGTGGGGCGCGCCGCCGCGCCCGTCCCTGAAGGTTCGGAACCGCCGTCGACAGCGCCCCTGGCCCCGGCGTAGGCTGGCATCATCGGCGCATGTGCCCGGTGACTCTGCGTCGATATCTCAATCGATGAAGGAGGACCAATGAGTGCCGTACGTGAATTCATGACGACGGATGCACAGTGTATAAGGGAGAACCAGTCCCTCGCAGATGCCGCCCGGATGATGCTGGATTTGGACTGCGGGTCTTTGCCGATCTGCGGTGACGACGGCAAGTTGCAAGGCATGATCACTGACCGGGACATCGTGCTCAAGTGCGTGGCCGTGGACCGTGATCCACGCGCCATGACGGCCCGCGACCTCGCCACGGGCAAGCCCCACTGGATTGACGCCGATGCCAACGTTGACGCCGCCATCGAAATGATGGAGAAGTACCAGGTCCGGCGGCTCCCGGTCATTGCCGACCACAAGTTAGTCGGCATCATCAGCCAGGGTGACATCGCACGCAACTACTCGGAGGAGCGTGTGGGCGAACTGGTGGAGCACATTTCGGAACGCCAACCAATGCAGTCGAGCAGCTCATAAAGTCAAGCAATTCATCAGTAAACAAGCGCCACGGAGTACTCTCCGTGGCGCGTTTTTGTACCCGCTTCTAGCCTTAGCAGAAAGTCAATGGCCGCATTGACGCCGCTGTCGACGTGGACGAACAGGAGACCAATACCGATGCCGGCGAGTTCGCCCGGCCGCCCATAGGTGACTCCAGGATTCCACGGCGATGAGTCTCCCCGTCGTCTCCAGTCTGGCCCAGATACCCGATAAACCGCACCCGAGGAGAGCATCATGACCGCTACCTACACCTTCGACGTCTTTTCCAGCCTCGACGGCTTCGGCGCCGCCAGCGGCAACTGGACCGGATACTGGGGCAAGCAAGGCCCCGAGCTGCTCGACCACCGCCTCGCCTTGTACGGCGAGGAACAGCGGATGGTCTTCGGGGCCAATACGTACCGGGCGTTCGCGCGGATGCTGGCCTCGAGCACCGAGGAGTCTGAGGTGCGTGACCCGTGGGTCACCCGGATGATAAGCCTGCCTGCAACGGTGGTGTCGACCACACTCGAAGGACCCCTCAACTGGCCGAACGCGACCGTCGTTAGCGGTGACGCCGTCGACGTCGTCGCCCGACTCAAGGAGGAATCCAACGTGCCGTTGCGCTCGCACGGCAGCCTGTCGATGAACCGGGCACTGATGGCCGCCGGCCTGGTCGACCGCGTCCAGGTGACACTCTTCCCCGTGATCACCGGTCAGACCGGACTGGACCCGATCTTTCAGGGTTCGGCCGACTTCGACCTCGAGCTGATCGAGAACTTGACGCTCGATGGCAACATCCAGGAGCTCATCTACCGGCCTACCCTGCACGTTTGATTCGGTCCATCTGCACGAAGAAGCACACCAACCATCAACAGTTTCCTTCGCCTTCCACTGGTCGGGGAGCCCCGGCGCTGAGCCCCCTGTTTCCCACCGGGCACGGCGCTCGGGTCCCATCACATTCGGGGATGCTTCAGATCCAGTCATCTGAGACGCCCGGGACTGTGCCGTCCCGGTGCACCGCGACCATCTGGGCCGCGCTCATCCCCCTCAGGTATCCCTCGGCTGCCTGCGCGGCGGTGATCCCCGCGTCGACGAGCCTCATCAGGTCGTGCTCATCCGGCAAGGCTGACAGCCCTGCCGCCCGCGAGGTCCCGGCCAAGACCTGCGCCCCGAATAGGATCAGGCGACGCTCGACGTCGAGACCGCGCCTCTCCCCGTCGGCGGCAAGCGAGAGGCCGTTGGCAAGCCTCATGGTGCGGGCATCCCGTGGGATTTGCGCGGCGAAGTCGCCGCCGTGCCGCACAGCGAGCCGGTAGACGCCGGTCTTGACCTCGTTCGGGGTCGCCGGGCCGATCCCGAAAAGCTCGATCCAGCCGCTGATGTCCTCGGCCCGGACTGACTGGCCTACGCCCGACTTCAGGCCGGTCAGCAGCCCGCTCAGGGTACCCTCG
>JBKPJW010000164.1:0-2070 GCA_046730875.1 Actinomycetota bacterium
ATCTCCACGAGTTCGAGAACTTCTTCAATGGCTTCCACTGAACCACGGGTGGCCCGGGCTTCTCGCGCCAGGATTGGAACTCCGAAGAACCGGTCTGCGAGATCCCCACCGGAGATTTTCGATTCGGATAACTGGACTAGATGCGCTAGATCGTTGAAGCGCGAGTCTATATGCGCGGTCATGGCAAGAAAGCACGTTCTGGCCCCGGCAGCTGAGAGATGCAGGTCATTCTTGCGGTAGGCATCCTCCCCCGACCAGCGGCTCAGGACAGAGAGTGATTCGCGATAATACTCGGTGTCCGTCAAAGATTCTTCAATCAACGCCATCCGCGGCGTCGGCACGCTCACGTTTACCGGTGCCAAATGTGAGAGGACGGTCAGCTTCTCCGGGATAATCGACTGGACGTATTTCATGCCGCGGCGACTGAGGGACTCCAATCGGCGGTCGAAGAGTTCAATCCATTGAGAGGCCCCCTCGACTGCGCCGAGATAGTCCTCGTCATAAAGGTCGATCAATCCATTTGATCCGCCAACGAGGAAGAGATGACCATCTTGTCCCAATATTGCGGACTCATCCGGCGACTTTAGCCCAACCGGCAAATATACCGATGACACCGCGCCATTCGTGGCATTGCCGAGGATCATTTCAAGTGCTGAGCTATTTGCGGCCAATATCGGGTGTTGAGGAGGCTGTTCCAGGGCGGGAAGGCCTGACCGCGTCCACTCGTTGGCGAGTTTCAGCCTTAGTCGGCTTGTGGCAATGGAGGACAACTTGAGCACGTCGGGACGGATTCCATCATGCATCTCGACCACAACATTACCGGCCAGGACATCAAGCGCCGAGATATCGTCCTCGCATTTGATCTCGAATCCAGCGGGCTGATCCGTAATATGGGAAAGATCACTACGGACGCGGGAAGGATTACCTCGTCCGATCTCAGTTCCCCGCGACAGGACTCGAACCAGCACATCCTCGTTGCTGGTGCTATCGGCTGAATATGCCCAGCCAGACACTGTTCTACCGTCGTCGTGAAGTCGATCGAAGTACCCGCGCACTATGTTCTGTCCCACTGGCTAGAGCATTGTTTTCACATCAGAAAGAATTTTCTTTGCCCTACTATCGAACGAATGGCTTTCGCGAATCCAGTCGATCACTTCCGTTCGTTCCGCTTCGGACCAGGGGTTGTCAAGTACATCCCGGACCAGCTTAGGGATCTCGTCAGCTGCGTCATACCATTTTACGCGGTCGCCAAATACCTCAAGGCCGCCGGCTATAGCGTCGGAGATGACGGGAGTTCCAATTGCCAGGGTGTCAAAGATCCTATTGTTGATGAAACCGCTCTGGCGCATTGACGGATGGTGATCGTTCAATACGACCTTTGCCATAGAGTACGCACTGGGCAATTCACTGTTGTCGATGTACTCGCCCAGGACCATCGACGAGACGGCCGGTTCGTTTGCCCAGCCTTCGCCGTATATCCCCCGCTCCACATCTGTCCCCAGAAGTGTCAGGCCCTTGGCCGATGGCCGTTCATACTCCCAACGGCGGTTTCCGACGACCAGTACGTCGGCCGACCGGACGTTTGAGGCTTCTGTCCGCCGGAAGCGGCTCACGTCCGTTGCTTGAAGCAGGGGCCGAACCTCGACTCCGAACTTCCGCGATGCCCACATCGCCCAGCTCTCGCTGGCTGCGTACACAAGGTCGAAACCGATCAGTTCTTCAGGCCGGACGAGCTCGGGATGGGAGATGATCCACAGAACATTCAGCGCACCGGGCACGGCCGGGATGTCGTAGCGGCCGCGAATTACGATGTTCACCTGGTCAAGATATGTGGACGAACGCTTGGCCGAAGCTTTGTTGTCAACGTATACGTGGTGCCCCAACGATTTCATGGCGTCCGCCAGCTGACGGGCAAAGAAGGTGTCCCCCCAACGTTCTCCCCGGCTTCCCCCCGGCGCACAGTGCTTGATGGCAATGACAGAAGGAGCGCTCGTCCCCTCAGCCGGGGCTGAGGTACGCCTGAGGATCTGTCTCTTATACACATCTCCGAGCCCACGAGACCACCTAGCA
>JBKPJW010000165.1:0-3065 GCA_046730875.1 Actinomycetota bacterium
GAGCTTGTTGTTCTCGTCCCAGACCTGGGTCATGCCGAGCTTCGTGCCCAGCAGGCCCTTTACGTTACGGGTTGCGGTCATAGTCTCTCAGCACCTCCCTACAGCTTGATTTCGATGTTCACGTCGGCCGGCAGGTCGAGACGCATGAGCGAATCAACAGCCTTGGGCGTGGGATCGATGATGTCGATAAGACGCTTGTGCGTGCGCATTTCAAAGTGCTCGCGGCTGTCCTTGTACTTGTGCGGAGAGCGGATAACGCAGTAAACGTTCTTCTCCGTCGGCAGCGGCACGGGGCCAACTACAGTTGCGCCTGCGCGCGTGACCGTCTCAACGATCTTCCGTGCTGAAACGTCAATGACCTCGTGGTCGTATGACTTCAGCCGGATGCGGATTTTTTGTCCCGCCATGTCGCCTGACTCTCTTTCAGTCTGTGCTTCCCCTGATTAGGGCTGCCCTGTTCACTTACTAGTTGTATGGCTGCCGAAGCATTTGAAGTCGTGACTACCATCCGCCGCACAAGCTGAATCCGGAAGGATCCGGGTTCCTCAACCTGCCGACGTAACCGACCCCCGCGGTCGGGCGTGTCGTACGTTTTCACACGTACGCGTCCGCAATTCCATGGGGAGTGGGTTATGTTTGGTCTCTCACTTGGACCCTGACACCCGGCATTATCCGGATCGGGACGCGAAAGAGCGCTTGAACAACTCATCTAGTATGCCGGAATTTGCGGGCAGAAGCGAATCAGGCCTCTGCGCAGCTGTGCAGTCAGCGGAGTGCAGACACTGAGGTGGAGTCGCTGCCGGGTAGCCATTGTCCTGAATCGCCGTCGAATGGATGATGGGGACATGACTGTGCAGGATTCTGTAGCAGTTCAGGCCCTCGCTGCCCGACTGAGCCCCGGATTCACCCTGGGCGTTGCCTCCGCGGCGTTTCAGATCGAGGGGAGCCTCGCGGCCGGCGGCCGTGGGCCCTCCGGCTGGGACGCGTTCGCCGAAAAGCCGGGCAACATCCTGCACGGGCACTCCCCCGCCGTCGCCTGCGACCACTACAACCGCGCGGCGGAAGACATCGCGCTGATGCGCGAGCTGGGGATCGATTCCTACCGTTTTTCGATTTCGTGGCCGCGGGTCCAGCCTGAGGGCACCGGCCGCTTCAACGCGGCGGGGCTGGACTTCTACGACCGCCTGATCGACCGGCTGCTCGCCGCCGGCATCTCGCCGATGGCCACCCTCTACCACTGGGATACGCCGCTCCCCCTCGAGCACCGCGGCGGCTGGATGAACCGTTCGACGGCGGAACGGTTTGCCGAGTACAGCGCGGCCGCCGGCAGGCGGTTCGGTGATCGGGTGGCGCAGTGGGTGACGCTGAACGAGCCCGCCTCGGTCACCCTCAACGGCTACGCCCTGGACGTCCACGCGCCCGGCCACGGCCTGCTCTTCGACGCCCTGCCGTCGGTGTGCCATCAACTGCTGGGCCACGGCCTGGCGGTGCAGGCGCTGCGGGCGGAGGGCGTCACCGGCGCCGTCGGCGTCACAAACCTGCATTCCCCCGTCCGGCCTGCTTCCGGGTCGCTAACCGACAGGCTGCTGGCCAGGGTGTTCGACCTCGTGCTGAACCGACTCTACGCGGACCCAATTCTCCTGGGCCGTTTGCCCCAGCCGCCGCTGATCGCCCGGCCGTGGTTCCGTTCACTGCGGAGGATCACCGACGCGGACTTGGCCACGATCCACCAGCCGCTGGATTTCTACGGCCTGAACTACTACTACCCCGTGAAGGTGGCCACGGGGCGCGGCGTCGACAGCCCCTCCGGACCCGCGTCGGCGATGCTGAAAATACCGTTCCACATGGCCGCGTTCCCGGAGTATGAGCTCACGGGGTTTGGCTGGCCCGTCGCTCCGGACCATCTGGGGATCCTGCTGCGGGAGCTGAAGGACAGGTACGGCGAATCGCTGCCGCCGCTCTACATCACCGAGAGCGGGGCGAGCTTCCCCGAACCGGACCATGTCACCGGCCCCATCCCGGACGCCGGCCGGATCAGCTACCTCGCCGCACACCTCAGCCAGGCGGTGGAGGCCACTTCCCCCGGGGGCGTGGCCGACGACGTCAACCTGCTCGGCTACTACGTCTGGACGCTCATGGACAACTTTGAATGGGCGGCCGGCTATTCCCAGCGCTTCGGCCTGGTGCACGTGGATTTCACGACTCTCCAGCGAACGCCGAAAGACTCGTATTACTGGTACCAGGCCCTCGCGCGGGCCCGGCGGGCCTGAGCCCCGGCGGGTCGCGCGCGCAGCGCGGCCTCTACTGGTCGCGGTTTGCCCGGTTGATGCGCTTGGCGCGGTCGATCTCCTGGCGGAAGTGCTTCTTCGCCCAGAAGAAGGCGACCACAACCGCGACGACGATCAGCAGAAAAATGAACCAGCCCATGGTGAGCTCCTTTCCCTTCATGCAAAGGTATCAGGAACTTAAAAGGAACAGCCCCGCTGCAAGTGCAGCGGGGCTGTTCCCGATCCTCTGTTCGGCTGCCAGATGGCTGGCCGATCAGTGGTGAAGCATCAGATCAGCAAGTAATTACTTGACGATCTTGGTGACGCGTCCTGAACCAACGGTGCGGCCGCCTTCGCGGATAGCGAAGCCGAGGCCCTCTTCCATTGCGATCGGCTGGATGAGCGCAACGGTCATCTCAGTGTTGTCGCCAGGCATAACCATTTCCGTGCCTTCCGGCAGGGTGATAACGCCGGTTACGTCCGTGGTGCGGAAGTAGAACTGCGGGCGGTAGTTGGAGTAGAACGGGTTGTGACGTCCGCCTTCGTCCTTGGAGAGGATGTAGACGTTAGCCTCGAAGTCGGTGTGCGGGGTGATGGAACCCGGCTTGACGACAACCTGGCCACGCTCGACGTCGTCGCGCTTCAGACCGCGGAGCAGCAGGCCACAGTTCTCGCCGGCCCATGCTTCGTCGAGCTGCTTGTGGAACATCTCGATACCGGTAACCGTGGTCTTCTGGACCGGGCGGATGCCGACGATCTCGACCTCGGAGTTGATGGCGAGGGTTCCACGCTCGGCGC
>JBKPJW010000166.1:0-21505 GCA_046730875.1 Actinomycetota bacterium
CCGCCGGGCTGCTGGTCTTCATCATCAGCACGGGCTTCTTCATCACGCCCGTGGTGATGGGCGGACCCGGCGACATGATGATCGCCAACCAGATCGACTACTACGCCCGACAGCTCACGGACTTCTCCGGGGCCGCTGCGCTGGCCGTCATCCTGACGGCCATGGTCAGCATCCTCGTGGCCGTCTACCAGCGCGTCCTCAAGGCAGGAGGCCAACATGAAGACAACTAATCCGCAGCACCGCCTGCTGGCGCTTCTTTCCATCCCGGCGTTCCTTTTCCTCGTCATTCCGACGGCGATTGTGGTGCCGGTCGCGCTGAACGACAGCCGCTATATCACCTTCCCGCCGGAGGGGATCTCCTTCGCCGCCGTAGCCGGGTTCTTCGCCGACCGGGCCTGGACCTCCGCCCTGACGGCCAGCCTCCAGTCCGCGGCGATCGCCGTCGTGATCGGTGTGCTGCTGGGTGCCACCGCGGCAATCGGCCTGCACGGGCGCAAGTTCCCCGGACAGCCCGCGGTAGTGGGGCTGATCCTCGCGCCGATGATCGTGCCCACCGTGGTGCTCGCGCTGGCGTTCTACCAGTTCTTCATCTCGATCGGCATGGTGGGCAGCATCGTTCCCATCGGCCTGGCGCACGCGGTCATCGCCACCCCCTATGTGTACCTGACCACCCGTGCCAGCCTCGCCGGGCTCAACCCGGCCCTGGTCCGGTCGGCGCAGAGCCTGGGGGCAGGTCCGCTCTCCGTTCTGCGCCACGTGTATCTGCCCATCATCCTGCCCGGCCTGATCTCCGGGGCGCTCTTCGCGTTCTCGGTCTCCATCGATGAGACGGTGATGTCGCTGTTCATGCAGTCCCCGGGGGCCACCACCTTGCCCGTCAAGATGTTCACGGACATCCAGTTCAACCTGACCCCGAAAATTGCGGTGTCCTCCGCCCTGCTGGTCAGCGTCGCGACAATCGGGCTGCTGCTCCAGGTCTTGTTTGTTCTCAAGCGCCGCTCTTCAACCCGGATGCTGCCGCTGGCCGTGTCCGCCCAAACGTAAGGAAAGCCGATGACCGCATCAGTGATTTCCGCGGAGTCAATTCCCGCGACGGGCAGGATTGCCCAGGGCGCCATTGAGCTCCGTCAGGTCAGCAAGCACTACGGCGACGTCGTTGCCGTGGACCAGCTGGATCTGACCGTCCAGCCCGGGGAGTTCGTGACCCTCCTGGGCCCCAGCGGCTCCGGCAAAACGACCACCATGATGATGGTTGCGGGGTTTGAAGAACACACCGCCGGCACTGTCCTCATCGACGGCAGGCCCGTGGACACACTGCCGCCACGGGACCGCAATCTCGGCGTCGTGTTTCAGAACTACGCCCTCTTCCCGCACATGAGCGCGCTGGAAAACGTCGAGTTTGCGCTCCGCATGAGGAAAGTACCGCGGGCGGAACGGCGCCAGCGTGCTTCGGATGCTTTGGACCGTGTGGGTTTGGGCAAGATGGGTGACCGCAAGCCGCGCCAGCTTTCCGGCGGACAGCAGCAGCGGGTGGCGCTGGCCCGGGCCCTGGTTTTCAACCCGGCGGCCCTGCTGCTGGATGAGCCGATGGCCGCCCTGGACAAGCGCCTCCGCGAGCAGATGCAGGAGGAGATCAAGACGCTGCAGAAGAGCCTGGGCATCACCGTCCTGTTCGTGACGCACGACCAGGACGAGGCCATGGCCATGTCGGACCGGATCGTCGTGATGAAGGACGGGAAAATCGTGCAGTCCGGGCCGCCGGAGGAAGTGTACAACCACCCCATCACCGACTGGGTGGCCAGTTTCCTCGGCGACACGAATCTCATCCCGTGCACCATTGTTGAGCGCAACGGCGAGGAGGCAGTGGTGGATCTCGGCGGCCTGGGCCTCGCGCGGGTCAGGGACCGCGGGGCCACCGGCGAGAACTATGCCGTCTCCATCCGTCCCGAGCACCTGAAATTCCAAACGCCGGCTTCGGCGGGCAACGGGTGCGCCGTGACGCTGGTGTCCTCCACGAATCTGGGCGCCACGGTTCGTCACCGCCTCACGGCAGGGGGCCAGGAGCTCCAGCTTCGTGAGCTGAGCTCCGACAAGGGCGCCGGGGTCCTACCTGATGAGGAGCTGTGGGTGGGTTGGGACGCGGACAAGGCCCAACTGCTGGTCCTGGAGTCCTGATCCCGGCAGCCCGGGCAAGGGGGTCCGGCTGGCTGGGCCCGGCGGGGTTTCGGCTGTATCCGGCATCCCTGACCGCCGGACATGCCCTCCTCTGGCGCCCAGGGATGGACATAGGCCCACTATGTCCATCCCTGCGCTGCGCCGTCGGGCATGTCCGTTTCGCGAGGGGAACATGTCCAGGCGGGGCGAGCGGCGGGCTCAGCGGGACCGGCCCTAGAATGGTCTCGATGATGGCAGGACACATAGTTGCAGCTGACGGGAAGAACGTGCTGAGTGTCAGCACGGGCATCATTATGTCGGTCTGGCGGCCCGGCTCCTTTGTTGACGTCCACGACGCCAGGGATGCCATGCGGGCGGTGGAGGAAATCAGCGCCGGAATCCCGATGCCGATGCTCTCCGAGATGACGGATGTGGAGATCAGTGCGGCGGCCAGGTATGAATTCGCGCAGACCACAGGGGTTCTGGCGATTGCCGTGCTTGGATCCAGCACTGTGGATCGTGTCCTCGCGGCGGCGATGAGCCGGCACACTCGGTATCCCCACGAGTTCTTCATGTCCAGGGACGACGCCGTGGCCTGGCTGAACAACTTCACCTCCGGCGGGAGCCAGCCCGGCGGGCATGCGGACGGGATTTCCGCGCTGGCATGAGAGGTCCGGCCTGCCGGGGCCTCTAGGCCCTGCCCGCGGCAGTAGCTGCCTCGGCCTCCTTGACCTGGCGGTTGGTCGCGGCCCAGCTGGCCAGGAGCCGCAGTGCGTCCTCCGACGCGGAGCCGGGCTCGGCCGTGTAGACCAGCAGGGACAGCCCGGCGTCCGCCGAGAGGTCCAAGGCCTCAAACATCAGGTGGAGTTCCCCGACCACCGGGTGGCGGAAGTGCTTGAGCCCCGTGTAATGCTGGCGCACGTTGTGCGCGGCCCACAGCGTGCGGAATTCCTCGCTCCGGGTCGACAGTTGGCCCACAAGGTCGGTCAGCCCACGGTCGAAAGGGTCCCGGCCGGCCTCGGTGCGCAGGATCGCGACGGTGTCGTTCGCCGCACGCTCCCAGTCCGGGTAGAAGCTGTGCGAGCGGGGGTCCAGGAAGATGAACCGGGCATGGTTCGCCGGGCGGGCCGGCCCCGCATACATGTCCGCATACAGCGCGTAGCCCAGCGCGTTCGCCGCGATGATGTCCATGCGCCCGTTCCGCACAAAGGCGGGCGCACTGGTGATTGCGTTTAGCGTCAGCTGAACGCTCCGTCGGACGGATTCCGCGGGCCGGGGACGGCTGCGGTTCCTGCTACCCGGGGCGGCTGCCCGGGCGAGGTCGAAGAGGTGGGCGCGTTCGGCGTCGTCAAGCTGCAGAGCCTTCGCCACAGCGTCCAGCACGCCCTCCGAAACGCCGGACAGGTTCCCACGCTCCAGCCGGGTGTAATACTCGACGCTCACGCCGGCGAGCATCGCGACTTCCCCGCGGCGCAGCCCCGGCACCCGGCGCTTGGCGCCATAAACCGGCAGCCCCGACTGCTCGGGGCTGATCTTCGCCCGGCGCGAGGCAAGAAATTCGCGGGTGGCGTCTCGATTGTCCATGTCATCAACGTTAGGCCTTACAGCTTCCTGAGGGAGACCCTGCCAGTACCCCTATCAGCAGAGACTCCCTCCGTGTCGCGAAGACAGGTTAGATGGATGCTGTTGAACAACCCCCACCGACCAACAAGCAGGAGATTCATTGCTCACCGTCAACGCTTACGCAGCACCGTCCGCGACCGAGCCGCTCGCCCGCACCACCATCGAGCGCCGCGACGTGGGCCCGCACGATGTCCTGATCGAGATCAAGTTCGCCGGGATCTGCCACTCCGACATCCACACCGTCCGCGGCGACTGGGGTCCGCAGACCTACCCGCTGGTCCCCGGGCATGAAATCGCCGGGATCGTCACCGAGATCGGCTCCGCCGTGACCAAGCACGCCGTCGGCGACCGGGTCGGCGTCGGCTGCATGGTCAACTCCTGCGGCGAGTGCGTCAATTGCCAGGCCGGTGAGGAACAGTACTGCCTGGCCGGAAACACCGGCACCTACGGCGCCGTCGACCGTGACGGCACCATCACCCAGGGCGGCTACTCCACCCACGTTGTGGTGTCCGAGAACTTCGTGGTCACCATCCCCGAGGGCATCGAGCTCGACGTCGCCGCGCCGCTGCTGTGCGCCGGCATCACCACTTACTCGCCGCTGAACCACTGGGGCGCCGGGCCCGGCAAGAAGGTCGCGGTGGTGGGTCTGGGCGGCCTCGGCCACATGGCCGTCAAGATCGCGCACGCCATGGGCGCCGAGGTCACCGTCCTGTCCCAGTCGCTGAAGAAGCTGGAAGACGGTCTGCGACTGGGCGCGGACCACTACTACGCGACGAGTGATGAAAACACCTTTACGGAACTCGCCGGCACTTTTGACCTGATCATCAATACGGTCAGCGCCGCGATCGACATCAGCTCCTACCTGCAGCTGCTGTCCCTCGACGGCGCCCTGGTCAACGTCGGCGCGCCGGCGGAACCGCTCCCCGTGAACGTGTTCTCCCTGATCATGGGACGCCGCTCCTTCGCCGGTTCGGCCATCGGCGGCATCCGCGAAACCCAGGAAATGCTCAACTTCTGCGCCGAGCATGGCTTGGGTGCCGAGATCGAGGTCATCCCGGCCAGCAAGATCAACGACGCCTACGAGCGCGTCCTGGCCTCTGACGTCCGCTACCGCTTCGTGATCGACGCGGCGACTCTGAGCTAGTAGCACAACCGCACTAGTACGACCGCGCTAAAACTCCGGCGCTGCCGGGCGGGGCCCGTCAGGGGAGGGCCCCGCCCCGGCATGCCAGACGCCGATGCGTCGCGGCGGCTGAGCCGCGGCGACGGTGCGCTACTGCCCGGGGGCCCGGTACGACGGTGTCTTCGTGACTGCCTCGTCGATGTCTTCCGGAGTCAGAAGCGGCTTCAGGCGCAGGTCCACCGCGCCGGAAGAATTAATCATGAGCGACAGTGCGGCGGCGCTGGCCTGCTCGGGGATATCGAAGACCCCCACGACGTCGGTCTCACCGAAGGCATAGTAGAAGCTCTCGAGTGAGCCGCCTACCGATTTGAGGGCTTCGACTACCGCATCACGCCGCTTGGTGCCGCCCTCACGCATGAGGCCCTTGATTCCGTCGCCAACGTAGTTTGCTTCGAACAGATATTTGCTCATGGCTGGTTTTCCTATCCTGTGACGCCCAGGACATAGGCCTCCGTAGGTGTGCCCGCTACCCACCGATGGAAGGTCCGAGGCTGGTCCCCAGAGTGGGACCTGCCCACATGCTAGGCCTTCCACTGCGCCCAGACAACGGTTTATTGGCGGGCCCCGACCGGGCTCCGGGTAGTCAGGCCCTACCGCCGGCCGGGGGACTGGAACATAATCGCCGTATCAATCCCGTACGGACAATGGAGGCGATCGACGTGTCTGTTTATACGCTCGGAATCTGGCTGGTGCATCCCGGTCGCGAGAACGATTTTGTGCAGGCCTGGCGGGACCTGGCCAGGAAAACGAAGGAGGATTTTCCTAACGCCAAAGCCGTGCTGATGCACGACCGCGACGTCAAGAACCGGTTCATCAGCACCGGCCCCTGGGAATCCCTGGAACAGATCGAGCAGTGGCGGGATTCTGCTCTGTTCAAGCAGGGCGTCGAGGCGATGAAAGACATGCTGGAGCATTACGAGGCACGGACCCTGGACGAGGCAGCCAGTATCGGCTGGGACGCCGCCGATATGTGAATTCCCGCGGGCTATTCGGCCTGGAGAGCCTCGAAGATGGCAGGCAGAAGGACATCGTTGCGGCCCCAGACGGGATCGAAGATTTCCACGTACCAGGCATCGGCCAGGACCAGGGCCAAGGTTTCGTTGGCCTCGGCCGCCCAGTCCCTGAGTTGGTCTTCGCCCACGGGGCCTTCGCTGCTGCCCAGCACGGTCGCGACGACGTCGTCCTGGACGGTCACCGGGATGGCGGCGTTGCTTTCCTCGCCGGGGGCATGCGCGACCGTCACCAGCCCGGTCCGGACGGACAGGGCCAGGAGCGCCGACGCCGTCTCCGGGCTGCAGAAGGCCGTCACGTAGGCGCGCTGCGCGAGGCCGCCAGCCCGCACGCCGGGCTGCGATTCCTTCGTGAAGAGCCCGTTGCGGTTGAGCCGGGCGAGGTCTCCGGCGATGGTCGTGGTTTCATCGTCGAACCCGGGGGAGAAGACCCCGGGCTGGTACTCGCTTTTGCCCTCCAGCCAGCGGGCGGTCAGTTCGCCTGCTGCCGGGATGGTGGTGGCCTGCCGCCAGACGTCGCGGTCCGCGAGGAGCCGGCCGAAGCTGTCGCGTTCCGTGGTGAACCTGCCTTCTGACATTCAGGCCTCCTGCACGGTGGGCTGAGCCGTGGGTTGAATCATGGGTTGAATCGCGGGCAGACCCAGCGGGGCATGGTGCTGCAGAAGGAGGAGGGACAGCCGTTCGCAGCTCGCCCGGAGCGCCTCCAGTTCACGGCGGCTGTACTCCTCGATGATCCCGTTGATCCGCTCGGCGAGGTGCTCGTCGTCGAGCTCGAATTCGTGGTTCAGCGTGACCACGGAGAGCCCGTCGGCCGGCTGGATCTCCCAGTCGCCGCCGAGCTCCCGGAGCGGTGATTCCAGGTCCAGCTGGTGGAATTCAGCCCGGTGCGTGGCGGCGTCAAAGACCCGCCAGCAGTGGCTTGAACTGAGCGATCCGTTGGAAACGACCGACGTGCGGAGCTCATGCCCGACGTCGTCGCCGCTGACGCGCTCCGAGTAGACCGTCAGGCCGTCCAGGTACGGCCAGTGTGAGGCATCCCGCAGCATGCTGAAGACAAGGTCCGCCGGGGCGTCGATGGCGAGCCGGTGCGTGGTCCGGTACGTCCTTTGGTGCGTGCTCACTGACAAGTTCACCCCTCCTGTGTCGTGCTGTCACCTGCAGGTCTTCTATGCAGGCTAGGCCAGTTCGTGCCCGCCGTGAACAATTCCGTCCTGTCACGTCACGCGGGGCAATCTTGGGTAACACTGGGCGTCCGGAGGGAGCCTTAGTGGACGCCGGATGAACGGGTATTACCGCCTGTATCCCTCGGTTTCGCGGCGCTTTGACCGGATTTCCCCATGCCCCGGATAGTTGCTGGCACCAGCATCACAGACCAGTACTTCGAGGAGAATACATGTCCAGTCTTTCGTTCAAACCAGGCATCGCCGTGGCCTTGGCGGCCACCACTGTTCTGGGTCTGGCCGCCTGCTCCGATCCCGGCGCCGCCGCTGCCGGCGGGACGACCACCGCGGCGCCGTCGTCCTCTTCCGGGGTCAAGCAGTTCAACCTCTCTCCGCAACAGGACCGCATCAAGGCCACGGTGGACACGGCGGCCGCCGCACTCGTGCCGGAGTCCATCAAGAAGGACGGCAAACTGACCGTCGCGGTGAGTCCCTTCGCGGCACCGCTGGCCGTTTACGCCACCGACAACAAGACCCCGGTGGGCAATGAGGTGGACATCGCGATCGCACTGGCCGAGTCGCTGGGCCTGGAAGCGGACATTGTCCCCACCGCATGGGCCGACTGGCCGCTGGGTGTGGATTCCGGCAAGTACGAGGCCGTGCTCTCCAATGTCACCGTCACGGAGGAGCGCAAGCTCAAGTTCGACTTCGCGACCTACCGCGAGGACAAGCTGGGCTTCTATGCCAAGACGGACAGTAGCGTCACCAAGGTGGAGTCAGCCCCGGACGTCGCCGGCAAGCGCGTGATCGTCGGCTCGGGCACGAACCAGGAGGCCATCCTGCTGCGTTGGGATGAGGAGAACAAGAAAAACGGCCTCAAGCCCGTGGAATTCCAGTACTTCGAGGACGACTCCGCCTCCCAGCTGGCCGTCCAGTCCGGCCGGGCGGACCTTACTTTCGGCCCGAACGCCACGGCGGCCTATAAAGCGGCCACCGACGCCAAGACCAAGCTGGTGGGCCTGGTGGACGGCGGCTGGCCGCTGAAGGCAAGCATCGCCGTTACGACCAAGAAGGACAACGGGTTTGCCGCCGCGGCCCAGGCCGGGCTGAACCACCTGATCAAGGACGGCAGTTACGCCCAGATCCTGGACCGCTGGGGGCTGTCCGAGGAAGCCGTAGCAACGTCGGAGCTGAACCCGGCGGGCCTGCCGAAGTCGTAGCCGGCCGTCTGAAACACCGATTGCCTGACCATCGATTGCTCCGTAACTGCCCTTCTGGGCCTCCAATAGGGCCGTTACGGAGCAATCGATGGTGTTGACGGAAAGAATCCCCGCCGGGAACGCTACCGGCGGGGATTCTTAGTATCTGTGGTGGTGCAGGCCCGGAAGATCGACTGCTCCGTAACTGCCCTTCTGGGCCTCCAATAGGGCCGTTACGGAGCAATCGATGGTGTTTTGCCTAGGCCTGCGCCGTGACGGGGTCCGCTTCGATGCCTGCTTCGGCGGCGGCAGGGCGGACCGGGGTGGCCAGGCCGAGGTTCTCCCGCAGCGTGCGGCCGGCATACTCGGTGGGGTAGACGCCGCGTTCCTGCAGTTCCGGGACGAGGTGGTTGACGATGTCATCGAGCCCGGACGGGATGAGCCAGGGTGAGATGTTGAAACCGTCGACGGCGCCGGTCCTGGCATACTCTGCCAGCCGGTCCGCCACCTCGGTGTAGGAGCCGGTGAAGGTGGAGTCACCCCGGCTGGTCTTGGCCGAGACGAACTGGCGGATGGAGAGGTTCTTCTCCTTGGCCTCGGCCCGCCACTGGTCGGCCAGCTGGCGGGCTTTGGCGCCGTGGAAGCCGCTGCCCCGTGTTTCGGAGGTCTCCTCCACTGCAGGGTCGATGTCCGGCAGCGGGCCGTCGGGGTCGTAGTCCTGCAGCTCCCGGCCCCAGAACTGCTCGAGGTAGGCGATGGCCTGCTGCGGCCCGATCTGCAGGCTGCGGACCCAGGCCTTCTTTTCAAGGGCCTCCTGCGGCGTGGCAGCCAGAATGAACTCGCTGGCGGGCATGATCTTCACGTCCTGGGCGCCCCGCCCGGCCCGGAGCGTACGCTCGACGATGTCGCGGCGGAACTCCAGGGCGGCGTCGAGCTGGGGGTGCGCGGAGAAGATGACGTCCGCCTGTCGTGCGGCGAAGTCGCGGCCCTCGGGCGAATCTCCGGCCTGGAACAGCACCGGCCGGTACTGGGCGCTGCGCGGCAGCCGCGGGGTGACATCCACGGAGTAGTGCCGGCCGTTGTGGCGCACCCGCCGGACGGCGCCGTCCGCCGACCACCGGGCCGAGGAAGCCGACGTTGCGATGGCGTCCTCATCCCACGCGTCCCAGATCCGCTTGGCGGTCCTCACGAAGGCCTCGGCGTGGGTGTACCGGTCGGCGTGGGCCAAGTAGCCGCCGCGGCGGAAATTGGCGCCGGTCCAGGCGTTGTCCGTGGTGACGATGTTCCAGGCCGCGCGACCGCCGGAGAGCAGGTCAAGGGTGGAGAGCCGGTGCGCCAGGTCTGCGGGGTCGTTGTACGTGGTGTTCTGGGTTGCGACCAGGCCGATGTTGGTGGTTACTGCGGCGAGGGCGGCCAGGGCCGTCTGCGCGTCGGGACGGCCTGCGACGTCGAGCGCGTGCGGGCGGCCGAGGTGCTCGCGCAGCCGCAGGCCTTCGCCGAGGAAGAACGCCGCGAACAGGCCGCGTTCGGCGGTCTGGGCGATGCGCCGGAACGACTCGAAGTCGGTCTGGGAGCCGGACTCGGCGCTCTTCCAGACCGTGCCGGAGTTGACGCCCTGGAAGAAGACGCCCAGCTGGAGCTGCCCGGAGGGGGTGAATTCGGTGGCGGGGTGGGTGCTGTGGCTCATGACGGGCTCCTTAGTTTTCCGCGCCGGCGGCAGTAGTTGCGGCGATCGTCCCGGCGACGTAACGGCTGGCGGGCCGCGCCAGGCCCAGCTGCTCGCGGAACGTGGTGTCAGGGGTGTTCGGTGCCAGGAGCCCGCGCCGGCGTAGCTCGGGCAGGACAAGCCGCGTCAGTTCTTCAAGATCCGCGTCCAGCACGGCGGGGTGTAGGCGGACGCCGTCGGCCCAGGCCAGCACCTCGGTGAGCAGCTCGGTCAGCTCGGCCGCCGTTCCGACGAACCGCGCTCGCGGGCTCCGCCAGGGAGTGTGGCCGTTCAGTCCGGCCAGCCTCGCCGCGGCAGCTTGGCCGCGGGAGTCCAGTACGACGTCGAGCTCGGCGATCAGGGCAGGTCCGCTCCCGCCGTCGGCGAGTCCATTCCGCGTCTCCGCGAGCTCGGCTGCCAGGAGCTCGGGCGTCGGGGCAGAGACCAGGAGAGCGTCGGCCGCCCCGGCTGCCACAGCCTCCGGAGTGAGGAGCCCGGCCGGGGCCAGCACAGGGAGCTGGCCCTGGAGCGGCCGCGGAATGATCGACGGACCCTTGACGGAATAGTTCTCAGTGTCGACGTCAATGTAGTGCAGCTTGTCGACGTCGAGATATCGCCCGGTGGGGACGTCGCGGATCACGGCGTCGTCCTCCCAGGAATCCCACAGCCTGCGGCCGACCTCGATCGAATCGGCGGCCTCCTGGGAGAGCCGCGCCCCGCGCGCGATGTCCCGGCCGACTGCGGCGGCGTCAGCCGCGCTGGTTGAGGCGGCCACGAGCCAGCCGGCCCGTCCGCCGGACACGCAGTCCAGACTGGCCAGCTGGGTCGAGATGTGGAACGGCTCGGTGTAGACAGTGTCCACTTCCGGAATGAGGGCAAGGGAGCGCGTCACGGGACCGGCGAATGCTGCGCGCTGCAGGGCGTTGAGCCGGGCTGCGAAGTCCGGGCCCGGCTGGTCCGGGTGTTCAGAACCCGGGTGTTCAGAATCGGGCAGTGCAGTGTCGGGCAGTGCGGTGTCCGGCAGGCCGGGGTCGGAAAAGGTCGCCGCGTGGAACCCGGCAGCCTCGGCAGCGAGGACTGCTCCGCGGAGGTGCTCCGGGTCCAGTACGGCGGCGGGCGCTGCGCGGGACACCCGCCAGGCAGCCGGGTGACTGCCGGCGCCGTCGAGCTCCAGCAGCAGGAGGCCGCGCCGCTGTGGCGCGTCATTGGCGGGATGGGTGCTCATGAGGCGTCCTGACGTTCGTAGGGGATCTGTTCGCCGGCTTCGATGGCTACAGGGAGGCGGTTCTCGGCCGGCGGCAGCGGGCAGGTGGCGAGGTCCGTGTAGGCGCACGGCAGGTTCACGGCCCGGTTGAAGTCCAGCGCGACGGTCCCGTCCGGGCCCGGTGCGGGCACGGTGAGCGAACGGTTGGCCGCATAGGTGGTCTTGCCGGACGTCGCATCCGTGAAGAGGACGGACAGCGTGCCAGGAGCGTGGCCGTTGAACGCCGTGAGGCGCAGGTCCGCGCCGCGCAGCCGGAAGCGGATTTCCCCTGGCGCCTCGTAGACGTGCTGGATCCCCTCGACCGCGGCGCCCACGGTGGTGGGACGCGATGCGCCGAACGGAACGAATATTCCTGAGATGGCATATTCGGGGGTGGGGGCGTAGGCGGGTGTGCCGCGGTAACGGGCGAGCAGGGGGTTCAGGGGATGCCGCGGCCGCACGACATAGCGGCCGCCGCGCTTGGCGAGTTCGATCACGGTATGGCCCGCGCCGGCGTCCTCCACGCGCAGGTTGAGCCCCTCGCGCTCGGCGATCGGACCCAGGAACACAGTAGCTCCGGTGCCGCCGGGGTTAAGTTGCTGCCCGTCGCGAAGGACATGGTAGCCTGCCTCCAGAACCAGGCGGACGACGTCGTCCTCGACGCTCCACGTGCCGGGCGCCCCGTCAAGGCGGGCGGGAGAGGCGTCCAGCCAGTGGAGGTGCGTGACGGCGAGGAAACCGTGGGGGTCGGCACGGAGGCGTTCGTGCGCGGCGTGCCAGTCCGCCCAGGCAGCTTCGAATTCCCGATCAGGAATATTTCCGCTTCCCTCAGCGCCGGCGACAGCCCCGGTGAGAGCAGTCGCCGGGATAGTGCCGCCAACGCGGCCGTGGGTGTCAGTGGGTGTAGACATGGGAGCTCCTGTGGCTGTTGGGGTCGGCTGTGACGCGGGCTGCGGCGTCGGGTTGGCGCCCGCCCTGCCGGCGGGGCTGGATTCCGGGCGGCCGGCGAACGGGTCGCCGGTGGACCAAAGGGTAGTCGGCGCGGCGGCGCGTACGGCCGGAATGACCTCGAGGGCGAAACGCTCCAGGATCTCCAGCTGCTGACCGAACGGCAGCGTGGTGGGCAAAGAGATGGACTGCAGGTCGTGGCCGTAGAGCGCGTGGTAACTAAGGATCTTGTCGATCACCTGTTCCGGGCTGCCCACCAGGGCGGGGCCTTCGGCGACGGCGTGGTCGATGTCCCGGTAGGGGGAGTTGTTGCCGGGAACATTCCTGCCGGTGGTCAGCGCCTCGTAGACCGGTCCGAACTGGCGTTTGGCCTCCTGGGTGGTGTCCGCGATGAACACCCCGCCGGCTCCCGAGCCGGAGCCCAGGTACTGGTGCCGGGGATCGTGGCCGTGGCGCTCGTATTCCTCGCGGTAGTGGTCAATCAGCACCTTGTAGTTTTCCCGCGGCTGGATCGCGTTGGCCGTAAACAGCGGATCGCCCCACTGCGCCGCCAGGGCCGCCGACGTCAGGCTAGTGGCGGAACCGTGCCACACCCGCGGCGCGCCGGCGAAGGGCCGCGGCGTGGTGGTGACGGGCTCCGTCAGTGCGGCGCGGAACGTCCCGGACCAGGTGACGTTCTCTTCGGTCCAGAGCCGGCGGAGCAGGCCGTACTTCTCGGCGAGGAGTTCCCACTGATCCGTCAGGTCCAGGCCGAACAGCGGGTACTGCAGCACCTCGTTGCCCTTGCCGATGACGAGTTCCAGCCGGCCGCGGCTGAGCTGATCGATCGTGGCATAGTCCTCCGCGACCCGCACGGGGTCCAGCACGGAGAGTACCGTCACCCCGCTCTGCAGCCGGATCCGGGTGGTCACCGCGGCGATGGCGGCGAGCACAGTTGTGGGGGAGGAGGAGATGAACTCGCCGGCGTGGCGCTCCCCGACCGAGAAGCTGTCGTAGCCGAGGTCCTCGGCCCGGCGCGCCGTTTCCACCACCTGGTTGAGCCGGTCCGCGGTGGAGACGATCTGGCCGGTGACGGGGTTCTTCAGATGCGGGATGATGTCGAGGATCTGGAACTTCACTGTGTTTTTCCAGACTGTGTCTTCCCAGCCTGGGCTGCCCCAAAGTTCGCCTCGGTGACGGTTTTGGATTCGGGGAGGGCTTCCTCGGAAAGTCCCCAGCGGTCCAGGACCTTGGCGTAGGAGCCGTCCTTGATCGCGGAATTCAGGGCGTCAGTGACGGCCGGGGCCAGGCCGTTGTCCTTGAGCGTGGTGGCTGCGACCAGCGTCTCGGACGGCCAGCCGGCGTTGACCTTGCCCACCACCTTGAGGTCCTCGCGGGTGTTTTCCCGGTAGGTGACGGACGGGTAGGGCGCGAGGTTCAGGTCCGTGCGCCCGGAGGACAGGGCCAGGATCGTGTCCGCGTCAGAGGAGTAGTACTGCAGCTCCGCCGGCGCCTTGCCCTTGGCCTCGAGCTCCTTGTTCCAGGCGATCAGGATTTTCTCCTGGTTGGTGCCCGAACCCACGGAGATCTTCAGGCCGGAGATGTCATCGGAACTCTTGATGTTGTAGCTGGAGCTCTTCTTCGCCTCGAAGCCCATATACGCGGCGCGGTAGCTGGAGAAATCGAAGAGCTTCACGCGGGCCGCGTTGATGCCCACATTGGAAAACACGGCCTCGAAGTCTCCGGACTGCGTCTTCAGCGGCCAGTTCTCCCAGGAGGTCACCTGGACATCCAGCTCCAGGCCCAGCTTGTCCGCGACCAGCTGGGCCAGGTCCACCTCGACGCCGATCGGCGTCTTGTCATCCGTGGCGTGGAAGGACAGCGGGATCGCGCCCGCCGTCGTGGCTACGGTCAGCTTTCCGTCCTTGCCGATCAGCGCGGGGACCTCCGCGGCAAGGGCCGGGTCTTTCTCGGCCCGGATGCGCTGCTGGTCCGGCGAGGTGTTGTAGACGACGCCGTTGCGCGCCGCCGTCGTCGTCTGCTGCGTTCCGGCAGCCGCGGACGCGCCGGGATCGGCGCAGCCGCTCAGTCCGAGCGTGCCGGAAAGGGCACCGATGAGGACGACGGCGGGAAGCGCCGCACGCTTCCGCCGGGGACTGGTATCGGGGCGGGCGGTGCGGAGGGCGGTGCTGATTGCCATGGGGTGGTCCTTAGATGTTGAAGGCAGGTTCGATCACCTTGGAGAAAAAGCTCCGGGTGCGTTCTTCCTGGGGGTTGGTGAAAATCTCCTGGGGTGTGCCTTGCTCGACGATCCGGCCCTGGTCCATGAACACGATCGTGTCGGCGACGTCGCGGGCGAAGCCCATCTCATGCGTGACGATGATCAGCGTGGTGCCGGACTTGGCGAGCCCGCGGATGACGTCCAGGACCTCGTTGACCAGTTCCGGGTCCAGGGCCGAGGTGGGCTCGTCGAAGAGCAGGATCTTGGGGTCCAGGGCCAGGGCCCGGGCGATCGCGACGCGCTGCTGCTGGCCGCCGGAAAGCTGGCGCGGGTAGGCGCCGGCGCGGTCCTTCAAACCCACCCGGTCCAGCAGCTCCAGTCCGTGCTCGCGGGCGTCGGCCTTGGACAGCCGGGGCTTTCCCGCCCGCGGCGCGACGACGGGTGCCTCGGTGACGTTTTCCAGTGCGGTCAGGTGCGGGAACAGGTTGAAGTTCTGGAACACCATGCCGATTTCGGTGCGCTGCTTCAGGATCTCTTTTTCCCGCAGCTCGTGGAGCCGGCGCCCCCGGACCTCATAGCCCACCAGCGTGCCGTCGATGGCAATGAATCCGGCGTCGACCTTTTCCAGGTGGTTGATGGTGCGCAGGAGGGTGGATTTGCCGGACCCTGACGGGCCGACGATCACGGCAACCCCGCCGGGCTGGACCGTCAGCGTGACGCCCCTGAGGACTTCGGTGGCTCCGAAGGATTTGCGGACCTTGGTGATCTCGACCAGGCCGCGGGTGGCGCCCGCGTCTTCGGTGATGGAGGCCTCGGGGGCCTCGGAGGTCTCGGAGGCCTCGGAAGCGGCGGAAGCCGCGGAGGCCTCGGTGGTTCTGGTGGCCAGGACGCTCATCGGGTGCCTCTTTCCTGGGTGGCGGGTGCGTGCGTGGAGAGGAATTTACGGGCCTTCTGCAGCGGCGTCAGGGGCAGCGTGCGGACGGCGCCCTTCGAGTAATGCCGCTCGATGTAGTACTGGAACACGCTCAGGACCGAGGTGATCACGACGTACCAGAGGGTGGCCACCAGAAGCAGCGGCAGGACCTGCTGGGTCCGGTTGTAGATGACCTGGACGGTGTAGAACAGCTCGGAATAGGCCAGGACATAGACGATCGAGGTGCCCTTGACCAGACCGATCACCTCGTTGAAGGCGGTGGGCAGGATGGCGCGCATGGCCTGCGGCAGGACGATCCGGGTGGAGCGCCGCCAGGCTGGAATGCCCAGCGCAGTTGCGGCCTCGAGCTGGCCCTGGTCCACGGAGAGGATGCCGCCGCGGATGATCTCGGCGGAGTAGGCGGCCTGGTTCAGTGTCAGGCCGAGGACCGCCGCGGCGAACTGGCTGATCAGGGTGGTGGTCTGCACCTCGAAGAAGCGCACGTCCGTAAAGGGGATGCCTAAGCTGATTTTCTCGTAGAGGTAGCCCAGGTTGTACCAGAGCAGCATCTGCACCAGCAGCGGCGTGGAGCGGAAGATCCAGGAGAAGGTCCAGGAGACGGAGACGAGCAGGGGCGAAGCGGAGAGCCGCATGAGGGCGAGGATGAACCCCAGGATGAAGCCGAGTGCCCCGGAGATCGCCGTCAGCTTGAGGGTCTCCAGGAGTCCGTTCACGATGGACTGCGCCGTGAACCATTGCGCCACCACGCCCCACTCCCAGCGCGGGTTGGTGGCCAGCGACCAGGCAATTCCGGCCACGCCAAGGGCGACCACCGCCGTTCCCACCCAGCGCCACGGGTGGCGGGCGGGAACCAGCCGGTAGTCGGCGTAGTCGGTGGCCGCCTTGCGGACGGTTGTTGCTGATCCGTCGCCGGCACTTCCGGAGTCGGGGTGTTCGGATCCGGGGGATCCGGGGGATCCGGCGGGTGTGGTGTCGGGTGCGGAGTCGACGCCGGCGGACGCCGGCTCCGGGGCGGACTGCGCCACCGGGGTTGCTGTTGAACTCATGCGCCACCTCGTTTCTTCCAGTTGCTGTGGGAATGGTTGGCTGCCAATCTAGGGGCCGCCGAAAACGTGCGGCAAGGCGGAAAGTTGCATAGGTTCACGCAGGTTCGCACGGCGTCATACGACGAATTCTTGCCTCGATTTACGCCTTGTTACGCGGGGTGACCGGCCGTGACTGGCGCCTCGACCGGCCCGGTTTCGGGTGCCTAGCATGAGGGCTCCGAACCAGCCCCAGGAGGCCCCCTTGCCAGTGAACGCCCCAGCCGTGGTCCTCATTGGCGGCGGCCCGCGAACGGCGGGGTTGCTGGAACGTCTCGCAGCCAACCGGGAACTCCTCGGCGGCGCGCTCCAGATCCACGTCGTGGAGCCCCACACTCCGGGCGTCGGCAGGATCTGGCGCTACGAGCAGCCTGCCGGGCTGATGCTGAACTCCGCGGCGGCGGACGTCACGATGTTCACCGACGCGTCTGTCCAGTGCGAGGGGCCGGCCGTCGAGGGCCCCGGCTTGGCCGAGTGGGCCGCCGGGGTCCTGGACGGCTCCATCACGGACGTGCCGGAGCTCCCGCAGGACCTCCGCCCCCAGCTGGCTTCCCTCACCGGCAGCACATTTCCCACCCGGCAGTTGCAGAGCGTCTACCTGGAATGGTTTTTCAACCGTGCCGTCGCCGCCCTGGGACCGGACACCACCGTCACCGTGCACCGGGACACGGCGTCCGCCGTCGAGCCGGTCGAATCCGGACAGGAGGAGGCGGCACATGACGGACCGGAACAGGACGGACCTGAACGTGCCGGACTTGGCCAGGACGGACCTGGGCAGGGCGGACTTGGACTGGCCGGACTTGGACAGGGCAGGCAACCACGTCCGGGACGCTACCGCGTCCGGCTGGCCGGCGGCGCCGAGCTGCCCGCCGACGTCGTCATTGCCTCCCTGGGACACACCGATTCGCTGCCGGACCAGGACTCTGCCGCGTGGGCCGGGTTTGCCGCCCGGCACGGCGCGTTCCACGCGGCACCCAGTTACACCACCGACGTCGACTACTCCCCGCTCGCCGCCGGCCAGGACGTGATTGTTTCCGGCATGGGACTGGCCTTCGTGGATCTGCTGGTCTTGCTCATGGAGGGCCGCGGCGGCAGGTTCGAGGAGCTGCCCGACGGCGGCCTGCGCTACCTGCCTTCCGGTGCCGAGCCGCGGTTGTGGGCCGGGTCCCGCCGCGGCGTGCCTTATCACTCCAAGATCACCTCCAGCCTGCGCGGCGAAGCGGCGGGGGAGCCGGCGTTCTTTACCGCCGACGCCGTCGCGGCGCTGCTGGAGGCGCCCGGTGAGGTGGACTTCCGCGCCCAGCTGTGGCCCCTGATCGCCAAGGACGCCGGCTACGCGTACTACCGCGAGCTGTTCACCGGCTACCCGGACCGGGTCCGGATTGGCTGGCAGGAATTTGCCGAGCGGTTCACCGCTGCTGACTGGTACAGCCGGGACCGCGAGCGGCTCGTCACCGAGTCCGTTCCGGACACCGAGCTCCACCTGGACCTTGAACGGCTGGACCATCCCTTCGCGGGCCGCGTCTTCGCCGGTCTCGCGGATGTCCAGGCCGCGGTGGCCGACTACATCGGCCGCGACCTTGAGCTGCGGACCGGGCCGGACCATTCGGAGACGCTGGCCCTCTTCATTTCCCTGCTCAAGTCCTACATGGACCTGGGCCGGCTGGTGCCATCCGAGCGGCTGAACGCGCGGTCGCACTGCGACGTCCAGGGCTGGTGGCACGGCTTCTTCAGCTTTGTTGATTCCGGACCGCCGCCGCGGAGGCTGCGGGAGATGCTGGCGATCCACCGGGCCGGTCTGCTGCAGTTCATCGGCCCGGGCCTGGAGATTGACGCCGCGGAGTACTCTGGCCGGTTCGTCGCCCGCTCGGCCCAGTCCGGCATCACCGTGTCGGCGACGGCCCTGATCGAGGCCCGGCTCCCCGCACCGTCGGTGGCACGCTCCGCGAACCCGCTGCTGCGCCAGCTGCACACCTCCGGGCTGGGCACCGAGCAGCAGCTCCTGACCGCGGACGGCACGCATGCCACGGGGCGGCTCCTGGTGTCCGCCCACAACGAGCTGATCAGTCCGGTCGGGGAGCGGCGCCACAGGCTCTTCGGCGTGGGGCCCGGTACCTCCGGCTGGGGCGCGGGTGCCTTCGCCCGGCCCCGCAGCAACGCGGCGCCGTTCCGGGAAAACGACGCCCTGGCCCGGCGCGTCCTGAACCTGCTGGCACAGGACTCTTCCGGCAGGGACATCAACGGCAGGGACATCAACGGCAGGGATTCCCACGATCAAGCGGTGGCGCAGGCCGCCGCCCGCGGAAAGGAGCGGGCATGACCCCCTCACCACTACACAGCCCGCACGTAGAGGCAGCGCCCGGGGGCGCCGCGGGCGTGGACGCGGCGCCGCCCGCGGACCATTCCAGGCTCACAGTCCTCAATCTCCCCATGAGCGATCCCCGGGTCCGCCCGCTTTTGGACGAGCTCGCACTCGAATACGACACCCGCTACGGCAACCTTTTTGGCCGGGGAGCCGCAGCGGAGGAACTCAACCGCTATCCGGCCGAGGAATTCGCTGCACCGGGCGGTGCCCTGCTGATCGTGCGCGAGAACGGCCAGTCCGTGGCAGGCGGCGCCTTCCGCCGGTACGGCCCGCAAACCGCGGAGTTCAAGCGGATCTGGACGCATTCGGCACACCGGCGCCGGGGCCTTGCCCGGTTTGTCCTCGCCGAGCTGGAGGAGCTGGCCGCCCGCCGAGGCTACCGGAAGGTCTACCTGACCACCGGCCCCCGCCAGCCGGAAGCGAAACACCTCTACCTGAGCACCGGCTACGCGGCACAGTTCGATCTTGCCGCCGATCCCGAAACCATCGGGCCGCTGGCCTTTACCAAGGCTCTGCCCGCCGGCTCCCGCCAGGAACCGTCCCGGCGATAGAGTGCACAGCAGGCCGCACGATTTCCGTCCGCGCCAGTATCGCCTCTACCGTCGCGCACTCGCGGCGCCGAAGTACCCGGGAGCAACTCGTGCGGCATGGACCCAAGCCCACCATCCGTGACGTCGCACAGATGGCCGGGGTGTCCCTGACTACCGTCTCCTACGTGCTCTCCGGCCGCTCCGGGGGCACTACCCGGATCAGCCCGGCCACCCAGGACCGGGTGCACGCTGCGGTCCGTGAGCTTGGCTACGTGGCCAACCGCGCTGCCCGGGGAATGCGGAAGGGCCGGACGGAGCTGGTGGCCGTGGCCGTCGAGGACCTGGAACAGCCGCGGGACCGGGCCCTCGCCACTATTCTGGCCGGGATCCTGCCACAGCACGGCTACCAGGCGGTCATCCTGGTGGGCGGGAGCTGGCGGCAGTTCATGCTCTCCGGCGGCGCCGACGGTGTGATCCGCACGGGCGCGGCGGATGCCGCCGCAGATTCCGGGACCACGGCGGAACTCGCCGGCCGCGGCGTGGCACAGGTGGTCATTCTGGACGACGCCGGCACCGGCAGCACAGCGGTTCAGGGCGGATGTGACGTGGTCCCCGCCGGATCGGACAGCCCGGAGCTCCTGGCCGAGCGCGCCGTCACGGCGCTGCTCGGCCGGCTGCGGAGCCAGGTCCCGGCCTGGCCCGCGCCGCAGCCTCCCGTTTAGGCGTCCTGGGGCACCGTCGCCTGCACTACGGCTTCCGCCGGCTCGGCGTCCCTGATCGGACGCCGTGCCAGCCATGCGGCCACCAGGGCGCCGGAGATATTGTGCCACAGGGAAAAGACGGCGGACGGCAGCGCGGCCAGCGCCCCGAAGTGCGCCGTGGCGAGAGTGGCGGCCAGGCCGGAATTCTGCATCCCGACCTCAAAGGCGAGAGCCCTGCGCGCCCTGTCATCAAGGCGCCCCAGCTTGCCGGCAAGGTACCCCAGGCCCAGTCCGAAGCCGTTATGCAGCACCACCGCGAGGAACACGATGCCACCCGCGGCGACGATCTTGCTGGCGCTGCCGGCCACCACGATCGCCACGATCAGCGAGATCACGGCGGCGGAGGCCCAGGGCAGCGCCGGAAGGGCCTTGGCCACGATCTTCCGGAGGAAGAGGCGGGCCAGCAGGCCCGCAATCACCGGCAGGAGGACGGTCTTGACGATGTCCTGGACCATGCTGCCGGCGTCGATGCTCAGGTACGAGCCGGCCAGGAACAGCACCAGCAGCGGCGTCACGATCGGGGCGATCAGCGTGGACACCGAAGCGACGGCCACGGACAGGGCGACATCACCCTTGGCCAGGAACGCCATCACGTTGGAGGCGGTGCCCGACGGCGCGCAGCCCACCAGGATCAGGCCCACCGCAAGCTCCGGCTCGAGGTGAAGGGCGACGGCGATCAGCCAGCCCGCCCCGGGCATGATGACGTAGTGGGCCACGATGCCCAGGGCCACCGCCCAGGGGCGCTTGGCTACGGAGGCGAAATCGGGCGGGGTCAGGGTCAGGCCCATGCAGAACATGATGATGCCCAGCAGGAAGGGCACGCTGGGCGCCAGTGGTTTGAACGCTCCCGGGAGCAGGAAGCCGGCCAGCCCGGCCACCACAACGAGGATCGGGAAGATCGTCACCGCGATGCGGGCGATCTTTGCCTCGGCGGCGAGGGCGGGATTGGCCGGGATGGCAGCGGCAGTGCTCGCATCCGGGGCGGAATTGGGGGTTTTGGTTGCCTCAAGCATCCAAGAATGGTGCCACCGGCGTCCGCCGAGCGGCTACTTCGTGACCACCTGTCTGACAAATATGTCAGATTTTTGGGAGTGCGGGGGTCTCCGCACCGTACCCAGCTGCGGCCCGTCCCGACGGGTCCTGCCCTGCAAGCCCCGAGCGCGAACCAGCTACGGTGCCTGCGGCCGCCGGCGGTAGAGTTTGGGGGTTGAGTTCAGCCTCCCGCGGCCAACGTCTACCGTCCGGCGCACCGCAGCGCCCAGTCTTTGACTCCCGCACGCTTTGAATCTGCACAGTCGGTGGACGCCCGCACGCTTTTGAAAACCTGCACATTCTTTGACCCTGGAAGGCGTGTGCCTTCCATGACCACGAACGGAGCCCGCGATGGCCACCAGTAGCAACGCGGAGG
>JBKPJW010000167.1:0-4489 GCA_046730875.1 Actinomycetota bacterium
CTTGCAGGGTGTCCAGCGCGTGCCAGGTGCTGAGCGGCTTGAGGGCCGCGGCCAGGGTTTCGAGGTCCTGCCGGTCCTCGTCGGTGTCATGCCTGCCGGAGAAGACGTCGTCGAACTTCTGCAGCAGCTGCTCGCTGGCGAAGCTCGCGGCGTATGTGGTGGCCAGCCGGGTGAAGAGCCGGCGCTGGTGCCGCTGGTAGTCCAGCAGGACTTCCTCGTCGGTCTGGGACGAGGCATTGAACTGCCGGCGTTCCGTGGCGTACTGGATGGCGGTCTTCAGCGCCAGTTTCGACGCGGTCACGGCGGCGCCGTCGAGGGAGACCCGGCCCTGGACCAGAGTGCCGAGCATGGTGAAGAAGCGGCGGCCCGGGCTGGCGATGGGGGAGCTGTAGTTGCCCTCGGGATCGACGTCGCCGTAGCGGTTCAAAAGGTTGGTGCGTGGAATCCGGACCTGGCTGAAATGCAGCCTGCCGTTGTCGATACCGTTCAGGCCGCCCTTGACGCCGTCGTCCTCGCCGCCGATGCCCGGCAGGAACTCCTTGGTGTCCGGGTCCCGGAGGTCCATGTAGAACGCATGAACGCCGTGGTTGACGCCCTTCGTCACCAGTTGGGCAAACACGACGGCGGCCAGGCCATCGGTAGCAGCGTTGCCGATGTAGTCCTTCCAGGCGGCACGGAAGGGCGTGTGCACCACGAACTCCCCGGTCGAGGGGTCGTAGGTGGCGGTGGTGGCAATGCTGGCCACATCCGAGCCGTGCCCGGTCTCGGTCATGGCGAAGCAGCCCGGGATGTCCAGGCTCATGATGCCGGGCAGCCACTTCCTGTGGTGTTCCGCGGTGCCGAGATGGTTCACGGCGGAGCCGAACAGTCCCCACTGGACGCCGGCCTTGATCTGCAGCGACGGGTCGGCGATGACCAGCTCCTGGAAGCCGGCCACGTTGCCGCCGTGATCATCAGAACCGCCGACGGACTTGGGGAAGGCGCGGTGCACGGCACCGTTGTCCACCAGGATCCTGAGCTGGCCGAAGGCGCGTTTGCGGTGCTCGGTGTGGGTGAGGCCTTCGGTCTTGTGCAGTTCCGGGCGGCCGGCCAGGGCCCTGGACTTCAGCCGGTTCTCGGCCCACCTTCCCAGCAGCAGCTCACCAAGGGCGGCGACGTCGACGCCGGGGCCCTCAGGGGAGCCGGGTTGGGCGCCGGAACGGCCGGCTGTTGTGGTCGTTCCCGTCGTCGTGGTGCGGCGGGCCACATTGCCCGCCGTGCGGTCGGCTAATTCAGTCATGTCGTTTCCTTCTGTGGTTCTGACAATCTTTAGTGCTGACAATTCAGTTCGCTAGGCGGGGCCGGAGCCGCCGCTACGGCGTACCCTGGCTTGCCGGGTCCGCCGGCGCCGGAGCCTTCAGCTCGGGGGCGATCCCGAAGCAGAGCCAGTCCGTGATCTGCCGCGCCATGGCCTCCTGCTTCGGCTTGGCGGGCCCGGGCGGGCTGGCCAGCCATTGCTCTCCGGCGTTCCGCACCAGGCCGATCGCGGCGTTTGGCCAGTAGCCGATCACGGCTTCCTTGTCCTGGCCGCCGCCCAGGTGGCTGCGCATGGGCCTGGCAATCATGTCGCTGATGGCCGCGAAGAAGTGGCTCAGCGCTCCGGCGGTGGAGATGGGCGGGCCGGCCGTGTCCGCTTCGCCGGTGGCGTGGCGCGTGACGAAGGTGTAGACGTTCGGGCTGGTCTCTGCCATCTGGAGGTAGGCGGACACCATGGCGAACAGGCCTTCACGGGGGGTCTGGGCGCTCTGGACCGCCTCCTGGATGCGCCGTTGCATCTGGCTGAGGACCACCTCGCCCACGGCCTGCTGAAGTCCGGCTTTGTCGCCGAAGTAGCGGTAGAACACAGACTTTGACGTTCCCGCGGCTGCGGCGATGTCTTCCATGGACGCGTCGCTGCCGAGAGCGTGCACCGCCTTCCGGGCGGACTTGATGAGCTCCCTGCGCCGTTCCTCGCGGTGGGTCTGCCAGCGGGAGGCGCGGCCGTCGACGGCGGCAGCCGGCGGTGTCGCTGTCACATCCGCCGCTGCCAGAGCTGGCGGAGTCGCTTCCGGCGGAGTTGCGGGGGTCATGTTCACGATACTCAGCGTATCAGGTACGCTGGGTATCGGTAACCGCTTTGATCGAAGGAGACAGCCCATGTCCGTCAACGGACAGTCAGTGCCCGGACCCCAGGAACCGGGCACCGCAACGACCGCAGCGCGGAACACTACTGCCCCCGCGCGGAGCGCAACGGTCGGCGCCGCAGCCTCAACGCAGCTCCGCAGGGCCGTGGTTGTGGGCGGCAACCGCATACCGTTCGCACGGACCGGCGGCGCCTACACCAAGTCCTCCAACCAGGACATGCTCACCGCTGCGCTGGACGGTCTGATCGCCCGCTTTGGCCTGCAGGACGAGCGGATCGGGGAAGTCGCTGCCGGAGCCGTCCTCAAGCACTCCCGCGACTTCAACCTCACCCGGGAAGCGGTACTCGGATCCGCCCTCTCCGCGGAGACCCCGGCATACGACCTCCAGCAGGCCTGTGCCACCGGCCTGGAAACCGTCCTTGGCCTGGCGAACAAGATCAAGCTGGGCCAGATCGAGTCCGCGATCGCCGGCGGCGTCGATTCCGCCTCGGATGCCCCCATCGCCGTCAGTGAAGGGCTCCGCGAAGTATTGCTGGACCTCAACCGCGCCAAGACGGTTTCGCGGAAACTGCAGGTCCTCGCCCGGCTCCGGCCCAAGGATCTCGCCCCGGACGCCCCGAACACCGGGGAGCCGCGTACCGGGCTGTCGATGGGGGAGCACCAGGCCCTAACTACCGCGCAGTGGAAGATCACCCGTGAGGCACAGGACGAACTTGCCTTCAACAGCCACCAGAACCTTGCCGCGGCTTACGACGCCGGCTTCTTCGACGACCTCCTGACCCCGTACCGGGGCCTGCGCCGCGACTCCAATCTGCGGCCGGATACAAGCCTGGAGAAACTCTCCACGCTCAAGCCGGTTTTCGGCAGGAACCTCGGCGCCGAAGCGACCATGACGGCGGGCAACTCCACCCCGCTGACCGATGGCGCCTCCACCGTGCTGCTCGCCTCCGAAGAATGGGCCGACGCCCACGACCTCCCGAAGCTTGCCGCGGTAGTTGACGGCGAGGCTGGCGCCGTTGACTTTGTCCACGGCAAAGACGGGCTGCTCATGGCTCCGGCGTTCGCGGTTCCGCGGCTGCTGGCACGTCAGAACCTCACCCTCGCGGATATCGACTTCTTTGAGATCCACGAGGCCTTTGCCGGCACGGTCCTGAGCACCCTTGCCGCGTGGGAGGACGAGGAGTTCGGCCGGACCCGCTTGGGCCTGGACGGCGCCTTCGGCCACATTGACCGGTCCAAGCTCAACGTCAACGGCTCCTCGCTGGCCGCCGGACACCCGTTCGCGGCCACGGGCGGCCGGATCGTGGCGTCACTGGCCAAGATGCTGCACGACAGCGGCCAGGTCAACGGGCGCCCCGCGCGCGGACTCATCTCCATCTGCGCTGCCGGCGGCCAGGGCGTCGTCGCAATTCTCGAAGCACTCTAAGGGGAACCGGATGAGCGACAAATACACGCAGTTCGTCAGCCACGGACTCGGCAAGGACATCGCCAAGCGGCTCGGGCTCCCGCAGCCGGCAGTCCTCCGCCGCCACGAGCCCGGCCGCCTCCTCGTAGAAGGACCGGTCCTTGTCCAGGGGTCCACCAGCGGCGCCGACCACCTTGCCGCCACCCTCCTGGCCTGGAACCTCGACGTCCGCCGCCATGCGATACCCAAGGAAAAGCTCGGCGCCATCATTCTGGTGCTGGACGAACTGGCCCATCCGGAGGACCTGGAAAAGCCGGTCCTCACGGTCGGCACGTCGCTGCGCGACCTCGCCCCGAACGCCCGTGTCATCACGTTATCCCGCACCGCAGAGTCCGCGCCCGATCCCGCCGCGGCAGCGGCCCGGCAGGGCGTGGACGGGCTCCTGCGGTCTTTGGCGAAGGAGCTCCGCGCCGGCGCCACTGGGAACGGCATCCTGCTCGCTGACAGCGTCGGAACCACGAGCCCCGGAACGCTGGGGGCGCTGAGGTTCTTCCTGTCGGGCCGCTCGGCCTTCGTGGACGGACAGTTCCTGACCGTCAGTTCCGACGCCGGGCACCTGCCTGACGATGTCGAGAAGCCGCTGGCCGGAAAGGTCGCCGTCGTGACCGGCGCCGCCCGGGGAATCGGGGCGGCGATCGCCCGCACCCTTTACCGCGACGGTGCCACGCTCATCCTCGTCGACGTCCCTGCGGCCGGGGACCACCTCGCGGAAGTTGCCAACGAGGTACACGGGATGGCCCTGCAGCTGGACATCAGCCGGGACGACGCCGGCCGGCGGATCATCCACCACGCCGCCGCACGCCACGGCCGGCTGGACATCGTGATCCACAACGCCGGGATCACCCGGGACAAGCTCCTGGCC
>JBKPJW010000168.1:0-7797 GCA_046730875.1 Actinomycetota bacterium
CTTTACAAAATGAGAAGAACACAGGACGGTCAATTGCGTGCCTTACCGGGGCTTTTGGCTCAACAAAAGACTGTTTTCGTCCAAGGTGTTACATAAACGATTGTCAGCAGGTACGTTCAGAAGGATCCGAAGCCGCGACGAGCTGTTCCTGCAGCCCTAGGAGAACCCGTGAAGAGTACAGTGACAGCCGAACCCGGTCCGACCCGGGTTCTGGTTATCGATCTTGATCAGCCGATGCCCTTGTTGGCGGCGGATGATCGGTACGATTCGGTGCTGGTTGTAGGCACCCGGGGGGACATCCCGTGCGGTGCCGTCAATGTCGACCTGGGTCCGAACGCGCCGGCCGTTGCGGAGCAGCTGGCGTCGCTGTTCACCACGGCTGTCGCCGCCTCGCCCCCCGCCGTACCGGACGCAGCGTTGCCGACCATCACAGTGGTCGTCCCCACCATCGTCGGCCGCCGCGAGGATCTGCAGCTGCTGCTGGACGGTTTTGCCCACGTGGACTACCCGCACGTTGAGTTTCTGCTGGTCGACAACCGCCGGTCCCTACCGGGCGATGACCCGCTGCCGGAACTCATGGCCGGGCGCAGCCGGATTCGGGTGATCCGGGAAGTCCGGCCTGGCATCTCGGCCGCGCGCAACGCAGGGATCTCGGCGGCGGCGGGTGAGATTATTGCGTTCACCGACGACGACGTGCTGGTGGAGCCGGGGTGGCTCCGAGCCATCGGCAGCCGGTTTATCAACGAACCCGATCTCGACGCCGTCACAGGTCTGATTCTGCCAGCGGAGATGGAGACCTCGGCGCAGATTTGGTTCGAGCGGTACTATGGCGGTTTCAGCGGTGAGCGCACATTCTCGCCGCTGACGTTACGGGCTGCGCCGGGGCCGAAGTGGTTGCGGGGGTCACGTACCGTCGTCCAGGACGCCGCCGGCCACCGTGTCCGGGAGTTCGCCGTCTATGGCGCAGGGGCCTACGGCGCAGGAGCCAATATGGCGTTTAGGCGATCGACGTTGCTGAGGCTCGGCGCGTTCGATCTCGCGCTGGGCACCGGAACCCCGGCCCGTGGCGGCGAGGACCTGGGCATGCTGATCCAGATTCTCTGGAGCGGCGGGGCGGTCGGGTACGAACCGGCCGCAGTTGCCCACCACAGGCACCGCCGCGAGGTAGAGGAACTCCTGCATCAACTGCGCGGCAACGGGCTGGGCTTCACCGCGATGCTGACCTCGCTGATTCTGTCCGACCGCCGCCACGTACTCGGGTTAGGTTCCCAACTGCCGCTCGCCGGGTGGCGGATGCTTCGGCAGAGCCTCGCCAGGATCCGTGGAACGAAGGTCGGCGCCGCAGGCCCGGCCGACGACGCGGACATCGAGCTCTACCCGCGCCACCTGGTCATCAACGAACTTAGCGGGTACCCCAAAGGGCCTCTGGCCTACCTGCGCAGCCGCAGGCAGATGAGGGTTTGGACTCCACCAACAGCATCGAGTCCTGCAGCGCAGTCTTGAGACACGCCTCCACCCACCACCACGAGCGGACAGGATGATCGATGTCAGTAGCTGAAGACCAGCGCGGCCCGGCGCCCGCGAGCGGGACACCTGCAGGATCGGCGGCCCCCAGCGGCTCGCCCCCGGCCGGACGCGGAGTCGTGGCGGGAATAGTTGCCCGGCTGCGTGAAGATGTCCAGTGGGCTGCCCATTTCACCTTTTTCAGTGTAGTTGGCGGGTCCCCGTGGCTGCCCCGGGATCTGCGGCGGCGGCTGTACAACATGGCCGGTGCTTCAATGAAATCACCGCCGGGCGTGATGTTCACGCTCGCCGGGGCGGCACGTAATCTCACGGTTGGTGCCTCGTGCTACATGAACCGGGGTGTATTCATCGAGGCCATCTCGCCCGTGACGGTTGACGATGGGGCCGGCTTCGGGATGGAAGCCATGGTCATCACCAGTCACCATCCGTTCGTGCATGGTCGCATTCAATCGGAGCCGGTGGGGCGGCCGGTGAAGATCGGCAAGCGGGTCTGGATCGGAGCCCGCGCGGTGATCCTTCCGGGGGCGGTGATTGACGACGACGTGGTGATCGCCGCCGGAGCCGTCGTCGCCGGAAAATGCGAGTCGTACGGTGTCTACGCCGGCGTGCCGGCCCGCCGTATCCGCGATTTTTCCCCGCCCGAAGGCGGAGGCGATCTCCCTCAGAACGTATTCCCCCCTGTCCAAGGCGGGGCGGCGGGAAGCTAGCAATGAAGAAAGGTGGGGCCGTGGCCAACAAAGAGGTTGATGCACCGCAAACCCTCGTGAAGTGGGTGCTCCAAGACTGGTCCGTTAACGCCGGGTATCGAGACTCCCAGCTTGTCCTGGCTTGGTTCCGGCTCGCACAGTGGGCGTTCCGCCGCTGGGGCGCCGTCGGCAATACGTTTGCCGTCGTCTACCGACTGGTGACGTCGCTGATCATCAGCATTGAACTGCCCGCTGAAATCGAAGTCGGCCCCCGCTTGCGGCTCTATCACCCGCACGGCATTGTTTTGAACCCGGGAGTGGCTCTCGGAGCCGATTGCGTCCTCCGTCAGAACGTTACGATCGGTAACATCATCCGACGCGACGGCACCGAAAAAGGGGTTGCATCGGCTGGCGACGGGGTCGAATTCGGCGCGGGATGCGTCGTCGTCGGCGGCATCCATGTCGGCAACCACGCTCGAATAGGGGCGTTGGCGCTGGTCACTGAGAGTGTCCCCGAGAGGGGAGTGATGACCGGAAATCCTGCACGCCTGATTCGGGTGGATGATCCGGATTATCGGCCTGCGGCGACGGCATCCTGATGGGGACGGAAACGGAAACCACAGCGAAACGGAAGCGGTTGGACAAGGACGCACCCCTGCGCGTGCTGGCCCATCTCCGCTCACTCGAGCCGACCGGCGGTGTTGAAATCTGTGTGCTGCAGGACAGCCTCGCACTGGCTGGTCGCCGTCATCAGGTCGACATCATGTTCGGTGCCGACGGCTCGCTGCGTCCGGAATACGAGGCCGCCGGTGTTGGCCTGGCTGGTGGTTTCTCGTTCGACTTCCAACCCCGACGAGCCCTCCGGGACCTGGCGGGCTATGCCCGCGCCGCTCATGAGGCGCGCAGACGCCGTCCTGACGTGTTGTGGCTCAACAGGTTTGAGCACATAGTCTGGGGTCAGGCTGTCGCGCGGAGCGCAGGGTGCGCCCTGATCTGCCATCTGCATGCCCCGCCCATGTTTCAGCGGCTCCGCCTGGTGACCCACGGGGTCGCTCATTTGATCGCGGTCTCGGATTTCGTCCGGGATGCCTACATCGACGGCGGTGTGGATCCGGCGAAGATCACCACGGTGCACAACGCCATCCCGCTGGCCAACTACCCCTTCGGCGGCGCGGACGAACGCACGCGTGCACGTAAACAACTCAATCTGCCCGATGATGAGCCAATCGTGCTCTGCTACGGTCAGCTGACGGCTGAGAAGGGTGTGTCCGACCTGCTTGTGGCGTGGTCGATCCTCAAGGAGCGCGGGGTGGAGGGCACCTTGGTTATGGTAGGACCGCCGCCCCCTGCTGGCGATGTCGCTGTCCGACAGGCGTTGAAAACGCTGGACCCGCGTTTCTACCGGACCTATCCGATGACATCGGACGTCGTTCCGTTTTTGCACGCCAGCGACGTCGTGGCATTCCCTACCCGGCTGCCGGAGACGTTCGGCCGCGTTGTGGTGGAGGGAATGGCTACGGGCCGACCGGTGGTTGCATCGCGTGTGGGCGCGGTGCCGGAAGTTCTGTCCGGGCCAATGGCCGAGTTCCTGGTCGAGCCGGAATCGCCGGCGGCTTGGGCCGACAGGCTCGCGCCGCTGCTGGACTGGCGAACCACCCGGCCCTCACTCGGTGCCGAATGTGCCGAGTGGGTCGCGCGGCGCTTCCCGTTCGCCGCGCACGCCGACGCCGTCGAGCGGATTCTCCTCGAGCACCGGCGACGGCGCTAGTCCCGCCTCCCCGGTTCAGCCCTGCGACCTGGTTCACCCAGGCGCTGGCTGAACGCTGCATCCGTTTAACCGGCACGCCGGCGGAGACGCTGTCCGCTAGATAACGCCCTGTGACAATCGCGCCGGCCTCCGGGTGGGTAGAGGAGCCGCCGTGGGATGCCGGGCGCCCAGATCGAGCCGCAGGGGCCGCTGAACGGGGTCCACTGAACAGGTGTGCTGAACAGGGCGTGCTGAATCGCCGAGACGAACATCCTCACGCAATCGGATGGCGGGGCCGGCACGACCGGCGAGACCGGCAGTCGTAGTAACGGGATGCCGAACACCTGACTCCGGCGCGGGAGGCCTGAAGTCCTTCTGACGGCAGGAGACAGGGCGGGCAGTGCCGGTTGCTGTCAAATGTTACGGATTCAACTCGATTGTGTCGGCGCGACGGGGAAAGCCTATACGTTTTCTTAATCAGAATGCGTAGCGCCGACGCCCGGGCGCCTCGACACTCGTGAGTAGTCGGCAAAACGGGCCAAAATCGCTCAGTTTCGCCCCGGATACCGGGGCTCGCTGGTCAGGGTAGTCGGGACGGCCTGGACGGTTCCCGGTCGGTGGACCAAGTAGCGGAAGCCCCGCAACGGCCGAAAAGACAAGTACCACGTACTCGGTCCTCCCGATCATGCTGGCTTTTACGCTCATCTTGCCCGGGCACGCCCTTTGTACATGAATTCAAGGCACAAAGGGTTCCATCGGACGCGCCTCCTAAAAGCGTCCCGAAAGCGATTTTGCGCTTTTTAGCAATTCAGGCGCAATGGCGCCTACTAAACCCCAGAAATCATGAAGTGGTGAGGCTTGTGTCTATTCCCAGTCAATTCCCAAATTCTCTCTCCGAGGCCGGTGCCTGGTCGCCCAAGGCTTCGGTCAGCGTAGTCATACCCACTTTGAATGAGGCCATGAATCTGCCCTGGGTCCTCCGCCGCATGCCCTCGTACGTGGATGAGGTGGTCATCGTGGACGGGCGTTCCACCGATAACACCGTGGCCGTTGCCAAGGCCCTCCGCAGTGACGTCGTGGTAGTGGTCGAGCCCCGCAAGGGAAAGGGCGTTGCCGTCCGTGCAGGTCTTTCCGCAGCGTCCGGGGACATCATCGTCATGCTGGACGCTGACGGCAGCATGGACCCCCGCGAGATCGGCTGGTTCGTCTCTCCGCTCCAGCATGACTACGACTTCGTTAAAGGTTCCCGCTACGTCACTGGCGGCGGTTCCGAGGACATCACCTTGCTGCGCAGCGCCGGCAACCTGGCGCTGACGGCGCTGGCGAACGCCGTGCTCCGCAGCAACTACTCCGACCTTTGCTACGGCTACATCGCCATGCGGAGGGAATGCCTGGACGTTCTGCAGCTGGAATCTGACGGCTTTGAAATCGAGACAGAGCTGATTGTTCGGGCCGCCAGAGCCGGCCTGCGTATCGCAGAAGTTCCCAGCATTGAGCTTGACCGGATATCGGGATCTTCAAACCTCCAGACGTTCCGCGACGGGTGGCGCGTCCTGCGCACGCTCGCTCGGGAGTGCGCCACATGGGAGGCGCCCACGGCGGGGTCCCGGCCCGAAGCCCTGCGAAGGCTGAAGTACGCCTACCCGGACGTCCGCTTCCCGCGGACCCCGACTGACCCGCAAAGCGTTCTGACAATTGCCGGAGGAATCTAACATGAGCACTGCAATCGAACCCTCCAGCGCCTCCGTAGTCATTTGCTCCTACACGGAGGACCGCTGGGACTTGTTGATGAACGTCCTGGACTCAGTCGCCGCGCAGACACTGGTCCCGCAACAGGTAATCCTGGTGGTTGACCACAACGTCGACCTCTACAAGCGCCTCGTGGCCACCGTCACGGATGTGACGCTTGTGGAGAACAACGGGCCTCGAGGTCTGTCCGGGGCTCGTAACACCGGGGTGGGCCTGGTGACGTCCGACATCGTGGCGTTTCTTGACGACGACGCCGTGGCGGCTCCAACGTGGCTCGAGCGGCTCACGGCACTCTATGACGACCCCGATGTACTGGCCGTCGGCGGGCGGGTTGAACCGGTGTGGGAAAAAGGCCGCCCCGCCCATTTTGGCGACGAGCTCGACTGGATCGTCGGATGCAGCCATCGCGGAATGCCAAAGGTCGCCTCCGAGGTGCGAAACGTCATCGGGGCAAACATGTCCTTCCGCGTTGACATCGTGAAGCAGGTCGGCGGATTCAACGTCGCGCTCGGGCGCCAAGGCGCCAAACCGTTGGGCTGCGAGGAGACCGAGATCTGCATTCGATCCGTCATGGGCTCACCCGGGTCACGGGTGGTCTATGAACCGGCGGCCCTGGTTCACCACCACGTGCCGGCCCACAGGGGGACGCTGCAGTACATGTTGTCGCGATCCTGGTCCGAGGGTACGTCCAAAGCCCAGATGAGCCATTTCGTGGGCCACAAGCGTGCCTTGGGGTCGGAGCGCCGGTACGTCCGCAACGTCTTGCCGCGCGCCGTATTTGGAGGGGTGCGCGACTGGAGCCGCGGCACGGAGCCCGGCGGCCTGGCCCGAGCTGGAGCCATCCTTGCAGTGCTGGCGTGGACGGCTGCCGGCTACCTTCGCGGGCGCCACCTCGCCTCCGGCACTGCACCGCAACGAGCCATCTCGCGCTCCGGACATACGGGCACTGGTGCGACAGTGGAGGTAAGGACATGAACGGGCCCGTCACGGACGTGGCATCGGTCATCGACGGGGCAGACTTTCACCTCGTCCCGGCCATGGATAGCCACATCCCACCGGACTGGCCGGGGGCGCGATGGGTGGGCTCCGTGGACCTGCTTAGCCTGCCCCGGCATTCCCGACTCGTACTGCTGGAGTCTGAGGGCTACGAGCGCGCGAGGCTGCTCCTCCGCGAGGGTCCCCTCGTGCACGGCTTTGTCGACGTCGACGCTCCCGGCGGCCGGGTGGAACGGGGTGCGCTGGAGACCGCCGTGGGGCATCTGCCAGAGGCGCCGGCCCTCCCGGTTGCGGTGTCCACGCCGTCTATCACCGTCGTTGTGTGCACGAGAGACCGGGATTCCCTGCTCCGGGCATCGCTCACCGGGATCCTGCGCCTCGATTACCCGAATTTCGACGTCGTAGTGGTGGACAATGCGGCCCGGACCACCGCCACGCGGGACATGGTGCGCGACGAGTTTTCCGACCCCCGGGTCAGGCTCATCGAGGAGCCCGTTCCCGGGCTCTCCCAGGCACGCAACACCGGGCTGCGCCACGCGCGCGGGGATATCGTGGCCTTCACGGACGACGACACCTCGGTGGACGAGGCCTGGCTCAGGGAAATCGCCGCCGGCTTCGAACGCGCGCCGAATGCTGCCTGCGTTTCCGGGCTCGTGGCAAGCGGCGAGCTACGTTCGCGCACCCAGGCGTACTTTGACGGGCGAGTCAGCTGGTCAGACAACGTCGAGCCCAGGGTATTTTCACTTGACGAACCTCCCGCTGACTTGCCGATGTTCCCGTTCACCATTGGCGCATTTGGAACCGGAGCAAATTTTGCGCTCGATCGCCGCACCGCGCTAAGCCTGGGCGGCTTCGACACCGCCTTCGGCGCTGGCACCCGCACAGGGGGCGGAGAAGACATCGACATGTTTACTCGGGTTCTGCTGGAGGGGCACTCGCTGGTGGTGCAGCCGTCCGCCATCGTCTGGCACCGCCATCGCGACGACTTTTCAGAGCTGCGCAGCCAGGCGCATGCGTACGGCAACGGCCTCGGGGCCTGGATCACGAAAATCATGCTGAACCCCCGAACCGCTCGCATGGCCCTCGCCCGCAGCC
>JBKPJW010000169.1:0-7077 GCA_046730875.1 Actinomycetota bacterium
CTCCACGGGCGATGACATCCACACGACCCGCGAATGGATCATTCGCAACTCCCCCGTTCCCATCGGCACCGTCCCCATCTACCAGGCTCTGGAGAAGGTCAACGGGGAGGCGAACGCCCTGACGTGGGAGATCTTTCGGGACACCGTGATCGAACAGTGCGAGCAGGGCGTGGACTACATGACCATCCACGCCGGAGTGCTGCTGCGGTATGTACCCCTGACGGCCAACCGGGTCACCGGCATCGTATCCCGCGGCGGTTCCATCATGGCCGGCTGGTGCCTGGCACACCATCAGGAGAACTTCCTCTACACCCACTTCGACGAGCTCTGCGAAATCTTCGCCAAGTACGACGTCGCGTTTTCGCTGGGCGACGGGCTGCGGCCCGGCGCGACGGCGGACGCCAACGATGCGGCGCAGTTCGCCGAACTGGACACTCTCGCCGAGCTCACGCAGCGGGCCTGGGAGTTCGACGTGCAGGTCATGGTGGAGGGCCCGGGGCATGTTCCGTTCCACCTGGTCCGCGAGAACGTGGAGCGCCAGCAGGAACTCTGCAAGGGCGCGCCGTTCTACACGCTGGGGCCGCTGGTCACCGACATTGCACCGGGCTATGACCACATCACCTCGGCGATCGGCGCCACGGAGATCGCCCGGTACGGCACCGCCATGCTCTGCTACGTTACGCCCAAGGAGCACCTCGGGCTGCCGAACAAGGACGATGTAAAGACCGGCGTGATCACGTACAAGATTGCGGCGCACGCGGCGGACCTCGCCAAGGGCCACCCGGGGGCGCACGAACGCGACGATGCCCTGTCCAAGGCGCGCTTTGAATTCCGCTGGCGGGACCAGTTCGCGCTGTCACTGGATCCGGTCACGGCTGAGGCGTTCCACGACGAAACCCTGCCCGCCGAACCGGCCAAGACGGCCCACTTCTGCTCCATGTGCGGTCCGAAGTTTTGCTCCATGCGGATCAGCCAGGACATCCGGGACGAATACGGTTCAGCGGACTCGCAGGCGGCGCTGGCGCAGATGGCAGCCGGAATGCAGGCCAAGAGCAACGAGTTCCTTGCCTCCGGCGGCAAGGTCTACCTGCCGGAGCCCTCGGTAGGGGAACCCGCAGCCCTCTAGGACGCCCGGGCGTGCTGGCGCCGGCTGACTTCGGCGATGAACGAGCGGATGGCCCGGTCCCCGTCGATCGAATCCTGAGGCCGGTGCCCTCCCGCCGCGGTGCGGTGCAGGGCACCGGTCTCGCGCAAGTAGCCGGCGATTTCCTCGTACAGCGGTTCCCAGCCGCCGGTCAGCACCAGCGTCGGCACGCCCGGCACGATCTGCAGCGGCGCCTCCCACGGCGGCGCCTGCAGGCGGAGCCGGCGCGCCGCCCGGAGGGCCTCCGGCGTCGTGGCCCCCGGAGCGTCCGCCGAGAACGCGCGGCGGATGAACTCCCGCGCGAAGTCGTCGTCGCTCAGGTTGTGCCGGACGTCGAAGAGCGGCTGCATGAGGGCCCGGTGCGCGGCGGTAGCCGGAAGCTCCGCTGTCAGGGACAGGCAGGCCGGTTCCACCAGGGTCAGCGACTGGACAAGGTCGGGCCGCTCGACGGCGGCCATCATGGCCGCGATGGCGCCCTGCGAATGGGCCACCACATGGCCGCCGGCCTCGCCCCGGCCATCGTCCGCCAGCGACGCGAGTACGATTGCGGCGTCGGCGGCGAAGTTGGTCTCCAGCGGTTCCGCGACCGCGTCAAACCCGTGCCGGCGCAGGAACAGCGCGTCATACTCCAGGGCCATCCCGTGCTGCTTGGGCCACGCGGCAGCGCCGAAGCTGCCGTCCCCGTGGACGAAGACTACGCGCTGCTTAAACATGGACCAACCCTATGGCAAAGGAGTGCTGACGCCGCCGGCGACACAGTGCCGGCGGCATCTGCAGGTTGCAGCTACTTGCTGCCCCCGAGGAACTTGTCGAAGCCCTTGGGCAGGTTCAGCTGGGACGGATCGAAGTCGCCGCCCTGCTGGCCGAACGATGCTCCGGTGGGCAGGGCCTTGGCGCCGGCCGCACGCCGGGCCTCGGCGTCGCGCAGTTCCTGCGCCGCCTTGGCCGGGTTGCCGGAGCGGGCCTTCTTCTTGGGCGCGGCCTTGGCTCCCTTGCGGGCGCCGCCCCCGCCGCCCATGCCGGGCATCCCCGGCATACCGGGCATCCCGCCGCCGGCGGCCATCTTCTTCATCATCTTCTGGGCCTGGGCAAAGCGCTCCAGCAGGCCGTTGACCTCGGAGACGTGCACGCCGGAACCGCGGGCAATACGGGCCCGGCGGGAGCCGTTGATGATCTTGGGCGCGACGCGTTCGTGCGGGGTCATCGACCGGACAATGGCCTCGACGCGGTCGATCTCGCGCTCGTCGAACTGCTCGAGCTGCTGGCGGATGTTCTGCGCGCCGGGCATCATCATGAGCATTTTCTTCATGGAGCCCATGTTGCGGATCTGCTGCATCTGGGCGAGGAAGTCATCCAGGGTGAATTCTTCCTGGTCGGCGAACTTCTTCGCCATCCGGGCGGCTTCATCCTTGTCCCAGGACTTCTCGGCCTGTTCGATCAGGGTGAGGACGTCACCCATGTCCAGGATGCGCGAGGCCATGCGGTCCGGGTGGAAGAGCTCGAAATCGTCCACGCCTTCGCCGGTGGAGGCGAACATGACGGGCTTGCCGGTCACGGACGCTACGGAGAGCGCGGCACCGCCGCGGGCGTCGCCGTCGAGCTTGGACAGCACGATGCCGGTGAAGTTGACGCCCTCATCGAAGGCCAGGGCCGTGTTGACGGCGTCCTGGCCGATCATGGAGTCGATCACGAAGAGGACTTCGTTCGGGACAATCGCCCGGCGGATCTGGCGCGCCTGCTCCATCATGTCGGCGTCCACGCCGAGACGGCCGGCGGTGTCCACGATCACGACGTCGTGGAGGGTGCGCTTGGCTTCCTCGACGCCGGCACGGGCGACGGCGACCGGGTCACCGGCGGGGTGGTCCAGCTCGGTGGACGTGGCGCCCGGGTGCGGGGCGAACACGGGCACGCCGGCGCGCTGGCCGACCACCTGCAGCTGGGTGACGGCGTTGGGGCGCTGGAGGTCACAGGCCACCAGCATGGGGCTGTGGCCCTGGGACTTGAGCCACTTGGAGAGCTTGCCTGCCAGGGTGGTCTTACCGGCGCCCTGGAGACCGGCCAGCATGATGATGGTCGGCCCGGTCTTGGCGAGGCGGATCCGGCGGGTCTCGCCGCCGAGGATCTCGACGAGTTCCTCGTTGACGATCTTCACGATCTGCTGGCTCGGGTTCAGCGCGCCGGAGACCTCGGCGCCGAGGGCACGCTCGCGCACGCGGCCGGTGAACTCCCGGACCACGGGTACGGCGACATCGGCGTCCAGGAGGGCACGCCGGATCTCGCGGACAGTGGCGTCAACGTCCGCCTCGGTCAGGCGGCCCTTGCCACGCAGATTCTTGAAGGTTGCTGTCAACCGGTCAGAGAGTGAATTGAACACGCGCCGTGCACTTCTTTCAGTGGATCTACAGGTGGCGGCCGTTCCGGCACGCCAGCGTCGCGACTGGTGTTCGCCTGAACGAACCGCCTCGACAACGGGACTCGACTATCTAGGGTACCAAGTTGCGCCTTCAAGATGGCATGCTGGCTTAGGTGACCAGCCAAACAACTGTAAAAACCCTTCTCATTCTGGGCGCCTCCGGCGATCTGACCGGCAGGCTCCTGCTCCCCGGCTTGGCCCGGCTGGTGGCCAGGGGGCGCGCCGACGGCCTGGCCCTGGCCGGAGCGGGATCGGATCCCTGGACGCCCGGGCAATGGCATGGCCGCATCGAGGAGTCCTTCGCGGACGAGGACGCCCAGGCCGATGCCCCGGGCAAGCAGGAGCTCAAACGGATCCGCCAGGACAGCACCTACCACCAGCTCGACGTCACGGCAGCCGGCGAGCTCGCCGGCTTGCTGGCGCAGCTGGAAGGCCCGGTGGCCGTCTACTTCGCGCTGCCCCCGCGGGTCAGCCAGCTCGCGTGCGAGGCGCTGGCGCCTGAGGACGTGCCGGCCGGCACCAGGCTGGTCATGGAGAAGCCGTTCGGCTCGGACGAGCAGTCCGCCCGGCACCTGAACAGGACGCTGGCAGCGCTGGTCCCGGAGGACCACATTCACCGGGTGGACCACTTCCTCGGCAAGGCGACGGTCCTGAACATCCTGGGCCTGCGCTTCGCGAACACGTTCCTGGAGCCGGTGTGGAACCGGGAGCACATTGAAAAGGTCGAGATCATTTTCGACGAGGACCTCGCCCTCGAAGGCCGGGCCCGCTATTACGACGGCGCTGGCGCCCTCCGCGACATGATCCAGAGCCATCTGCTGCAGATCATGGCCCTCATGGCGATCGAGCCGCCGGCCTCAGTGCACGAACGCGACCTCCGCGATGCTGTGGCCACCGTCCTGCGCGCCAGCAGCATCAAGGCGCCGTACCGGGAAAGCACCCGCCGCGCACGGTACACCGCGGGTTCGATCAACGGCCGGAAGATTCCGGACTACGCCAGGGAGGAGGGCGTGGACCCCGCACGGGGCACCGAGACCCTGGCCGAAGTGCAGGTGCAGGTCGACAACTGGCGCTGGCAGGGCGTGCCGTTCATCCTGCGCTCCGGCAAGGCCCTGGGCCAGAAGCGCAAGGAGGCCGTGGTCACCTTCCGCCCGGTGCCGCATCTGCCGAAGGGGTTCACCGGCGTGGACGCCCCCAACCGGCTCCGGATCGGTTTCGGCCCGGACACGCTGAAGTTCGACGTCGACGTCAACGGACCGGGCGATGTCCTGAGCCTGGACCGGGCCACATTGGAGGCCGAGCTGAGCGCCTCCGAGCTCCTCCCCTACGGCGAAGTGCTCGAAGGTGTCCTGGCCGGCGATCCGCTGCTCTCGGTGCGGGCGGACACCGCCGAGGACTGCTGGCGGATCCTGGCGCCGGTGCTGAAGTCCTGGGCCGCCGGACATGTCCCGCTGGAGGAATACCCTGCCGGCACGTCGGGCCCGGAGGGCTGGCCGGCGTAAGGGCCGACACGACAAAAGCGGGCCGGATGCCTTTTCAGGCATCCGGCCCGCTTTGTCAGCGCCGTGTCTGTTCAGTGCTGTGTCTGTTCAGTGCTGTGCCTGTTCAGTGCTGTGCCTGTTCAGTGCTGTGTCTGTTCAGTGCTGTGTCTGTTCAGTGCTGTGTCTGTTCAGTGCTGTGTCTGTTCAGTGCCGGCGTGGAGCGGGAGCAGCTAGATGGCTGCCGAGCCGCGCTCTCCGGTCCGGACCCTGACAGCCTCGAACACGTCCATCGTCCAGACCTTGCCGTCGCCGGCCCGGCCGGTGTTGGAACTGGCGATGATGACATCCAGGATGTCGTCCGCCTGTTCGTCGGTGGCCAGGACTTCTACCCGGATCTTGGGCAGGAGGTCCACGTTGTACTCTGCGCCGCGGTACACCTCGGTGTAGCCGCGCTGCCGGCCGTAGCCGCTGGCTGCACTGACGGTGAGACCCTGCACACCGTAGGCTTCCAGGCCTTCGCGAATAGCCTCAAGCTTTTCCGGTCGGACGATTGCCGTGATCAGTTTCATGCCCCCACACTTTCCTTACCCGTTGCGTTGTGCTTGCCGTTGGACGAGGCGTCCACTGCGGCAACTTCTTCTTCCGGCTTGCCGGTGATCAGTTCGTGCAGCGGCTGGAAGCTGCCGCCGTGGCCGCCGACGCCGAACTCGTAGGCGGTCTCTGCGTGCAGGCTGAGGTCCACGCCGACGACTTCCTGCTCCTGGGAGACCCGGAAGCCCATGAGCTTGTGGATCGGGAAGGCGATGATGAAGGTCATGACGGCGGTGAAGACGATGGCCATCATTGCCGCGAGGACCTGGGCGACGAGCTGGGTGGTGCCGCCGCCGTAGAAGAGGCCCGCGGTGCCCTGGGTCGGGGTGGCCAGGAAGCCGATTGCCACGGTTCCGACGACGCCGGAGACGAGGTGGACGCCGACGACGTCGAGCGAGTCGTCGTAGCCGAACTTGAACTTCAGGCCGACAGCGAGGGCGGAAGCCACACCGGCGACGACGCCGAGGGCGATCGCGCCGAGCGGGGAAACGTTGGCGCAGGCCGGGGTGATGGCGACGAGGCCGGCGACGACGCCGGAAGCGGCACCGAGGGACGTCGGGTGACCGTCACGGAAGCGTTCGACGGCGAGCCAGCCGAGCATGGCGGCGGCCGGGGCGGCCAGGGTGTTGATCCAGATCAGGCCGGCCTGCTCCACGGTTGCGGCGGCGCCGGCGTTGAAGCCGAACCAGCCGAACCACAGGATCGCGGCACCGAGCATGACGAACGGAACGTTGTGCGGGCGGTGGTTCGGGTCCTTGCCGAAGCCCTTGCGGTTGCCGATGATCAGGACCAGGATGAGGCCCGCGACGCCGGCGTTGATGTGGACCACGGTGCCGCCGGCGAAGTCGATGACCGGTGCGAACGTCTGGCCGAACCAGCCGTCAGCGGAGAAGAGACCGCCGCCCCAGACCATGAACGCCATCGGTGCGTACACGAGGGTGGCCCAGATGGGGGTGAAGACAACCCATGCGGAGAACTTGGCGCGGTCGGCGACAGCGCCGGAGATCAGGGCCACCGTGATGATCGCGAAGGTGGCCGCGTAGCCGACCTTCAGCAGATCTGCGGGTTCCGTGAAGTTGTGGAGGCCGAAGTGGCTGAACGGGTTGGCGAAGATCTGGAAGAAGTTGTCCTCGTTGCTCGTAGCCATCGACGCGCCCCACAGGACCCACATGATGCCAACGGTTCCAATGGCGACGAAGCTCATCATCATCATGTTCAAAGCCGACTTGGCGCGAGTCATGCCGCCGTAGAAGAATGCCAGGCCCGGGGTCATGAACAGCACGAGTGCCGCTGCGACCAGGAGCCAAACGAGACCTGCGGTGAGTTCCATGGTCTGCGTCCTCTCTTGCTTGCTATTAGGTGCGGAGTAGTCCGCCGGTCCCAACGCATTTTTTTGCGTTCTAGAAAGAGTTTCGCGGGGCCGTGTTTCGCTGGCGGAGGATTTGCAT
>JBKPJW010000170.1:0-3903 GCA_046730875.1 Actinomycetota bacterium
CTCCAATGCCGGAAATATGGCAGGTGACGGTGTCACCGGGAAAGATCGGCGCGCACTGGGCGGGAAAGCCCGTCAGCACCAGGTCGCCGGGATACAGCGTCATGAAAGAAGTCAGGTAGGCGAGGATTTCCTCCACCCCCCACCCGAGATCGGCAGAGCTGGCCGCATTGAGTTCCAGGCCGTTGTGTTTGATGCCGATCGCCTGGTCACCGCCCGCCAGGTCCGTGACGATCCAGGGGCCCGCGGGCGTGAACGTGTCCTGGCTCTTGGCACTGATCCACAACTCGTCGGATTTTTGCAGGTCACGGGCGGAGACGTCGTTGCCGATCGTGTAACCCAGAATCGCAGTGCCAGCGTTGCCGGGCGTCAGTCCGCGGACCTTGCTCCCGACGACGATTGCCAGTTCAGCTTCCGGCTCGACGATGCCCACGCCGGGCCGAAGTTCTATGGCATCTCCCGGGCCCACCACGCTCGTTGCCGCCTTGTGGAAGGCCTGCGGCGGAAGGTCACGGCCCGCGCGGCCGGTGTTGTGCGCCATGCCCAGGACGTTGGCCGGGATGCTTGGCGCCAGGAAGCTGAACGAGTCTTCATGGACTGTCACGCCGGTTTCCCAACCGCTGCGCGACCGGCTGCCGGCATTGGCCGGGGAGCCTGGGAACGGGGACGTGGTCACCGTCCACAGCTTGCCTGCGTCACTGTCAAAGTCCGGCGCGTCGTTGGCGACAAAGAAGTATTCGTCCTCGGCAACAGGGGAAAGAGGGCGGACCCTGGCGATTCGGCGGGCACTCGTGGCGGTCATGATCACATCCTAGGTGCCAGGACTATGGGTCCGTGATTAGGCCATCGATTGGGCTTTTTCCGACGGAGGAACCGGTCCAGGCACGCCTCGCCCTTGTTTCCTATTTCCAAATGTTCACGGTATATTCATTACAAGCCTTCCACCGCGGCATCCCCCAATAGTCGCGGTGGAAGGCTTTTCCAATGCCCTTTTGGGCCGCCCTGCCACGGCCCGGGCAAATTCCGGCAGCTAGGCTGCATCCGCTACCGCTCCCCGCAGCCGCCAGCCGCCGCCAAGGCCGTCCCGGATCAATTCCATGGTGGTCAGGGCCGATTCGCCGTTGCGGCCGAGCCTTGCCTGGATCTGCCAGACCTCGACGTCCACACGGCTGCGGCCCTTGGGCATCCGGCGCTCGGCCTCCCACCAGCTGACCCGCTCGAACCAGCGGACGGGCTCGGCTCCGATCAACCATTCTCTGTCCCCGCGGACCACGGCCAAGGGCCGCCCGTCCAGCGCTGTCTTCACGATCACGTGCTCCATTCCGGTCACACTAGGGCGGAGCCCTGACATTTTCCGGTCGCCGACACTTTGGAGCGCAGGCACTTCAGGAGCACCGGCACTTCCGGAGCACCGGCACTTCCGGAGCACGGGCACTTCCGGAGCGCCGGCACTTCCGGAGCGCCGGCACTTCCGGAGCGCCGGCACTTCCGGAGCGCTGGCATATAAAAAAGACCGGACCGGGGCTGAGCCCCGGTCCGGTCTTGCGCTAAGTTCTTATTCGGCGTGCACCGCTACGACACGTGGCTGGCGCAGACGGATGAAAACGTCTGCCGGCTGGCGGTTCTTGCCCCTCAGCGTGATGCCGGAGATGCTGACTCCCTCGGGCATCAAAATGCTCTGGCGCACAAGGCCGTTCGATTTCCGAGACCAAGCCTGGCGGCTCAGCCCGTACTTCGCGTTCCGCTTCAAACCAAGAGCTGCCTCGTCCAGGCCATCTGCGCCCTGAAGATCGTACGTAACCTCGGCAAAGCCTCCCTCGAGATTTTTGGCGGATTCGAACTCAAACTCAAACTCGACCAGCCCCGCATCCGCCTTAAGCGGAAACGTGAGAACAGTGTCTTCCGTGATCTGCAGCGGATCCGCATCCGGGGACGACAGCTCGTGCAATACGGACTCGCCGGCCACAATGTCGCCGATCAGGCTCGGCCATTTTTCTGCGGAAATGTCCGCGGCCCGCACCGCCGGCAGCTTTTCGAGGCGCGCCAGCGACTCCGCAACGCGTTCATGCGGGGTTGCGTTCAACGTCGAGTCCTGGTCACCGTGACGAATCTGGAAGAACATGTGATCGCTCGAGTCCAGAATGGTCGGCATCACGGTGTCGACCTTGTGATGATGGCCGGGCGTGCTCACGGTGAAGCGACGCTTGCGCGGGTCGAAGGCCGACACAAACGCCATCCCCTGCGCGGACTTGGGATGGTAGAACTCGCGAAGGCTTACGAGCTCACGCTCGCCGCGATACGCCGTCAGACCCAGGCCGAAGGAGATCGCCATACCGATGTGGTTCGCGGTGCGGTACCTTTCCAAACACGTCAGGTAGTCCGCAGCAAGTACGTCATCGTCGTCCAGGCGGAACCACGTCACCGGCTGGACATCGTCGTCCGCGGCGAATTTTCCGGCGAGATCTTCCTCAATCAGGGGGGTGACCTCCTCGATTCCCGTTCCGCGGACCGCTTTGTTCCACTCGACGGGGATCAGGAAGGGATGTTCGCTGGCTGCCGCGTGAAGGAGGGCCTTGTGGCGTTCCGGCAGCAGTTCGGAGTACAGCACGTAGTGCTTGTAGTCATGGTTTTCCGCCATGGCGGCAAGCGCGGGTACGGACTTTCCAAAGAACACTTCGGCCCGCATCTGCAGACGCTGTTCTGAGAAGAGGTACGCCTTGTACTGCTCCTGGGTCTTGAAAACCCCGCTGCGGGACGTCTTCCACGACGGCGATCCGGGTGAGAAGAGGCTGTAACGCGTGACGCCGTAGAACATGGTGGTCCCCCAAGGGTTTTCTCGGTGCTGAACAAATCACCTAACTATACCCGACGGCCGGTGTGGTATAGACGCAGAAAACCCCGTCATCGCGAACCATTCGGTCCGAATTGACGGGGTTTTTCGTGGTGGGTCCTACCGGGATCGAACCGATGACATCCACGGTGTAAACGTGGCGCTCTACCAGCTGAGCTAAAGACCCAAACCGCGGCTTCCGCACTTCAGCGCTTCAACCAACGAACAGCTACTGTACCGGAACCCACCGGCCAAACGCCAATCGGGCCGGCCGTCCTCACAGCGGCGGCAGCTCGGCGGCGAGCCAGGTCAGGGCCCCGCTGACGCCCGCATCGAGTTTGATGGTTGCGAGGTCGTCCCCGCGGGTCACTCCCCTGTTAATGATGACCACGGCCTTGCCCTGTTTGGCCGCGTGGCGGACAAAGCGCAGGCCGCTCATCACTGTGAGCGACGAACCGGCCACCAGAAGCGCCCGGGCCGCGTCGACCATGGCGTAGGAGCGCTCCACGCGGTCCTTGGGCACATTTTCCCCGAAATAGACAAAGTCCGGCTTCAAGGTGCCCCCGCAAGCGGGACAGCGGGCAACCACAAACGATTCGATCAGTCCGGAGTCCTCGACTGTGGCATCGGCGTCGGGAGCCATTTCAATCGCCCCGGCGGCCTCGGCCTTTTCCAGGAAACCGGGGTTGAGTTCCTCCAGGACCCCTGCCAGCAGCCGGCGGCTGAACCGCCGGTGACAGTCCAGGCACACCACCTGGTCAAACCGGCCGTGCAGGTCCACCACGTTGACGCTGCCGGCGTCCTGGTGGAGACGGTCGACGTTCTGGGTAATGAGTCCGGTCAGCAGTCCCCGGTGTTCCAGCCGGGCCACCGCGGCATGGCCGTCATTGGGGTCCGCCCGGCGCAGGTGCGACCAGCCGATGTGGTTCCGCGCCCATTAGCGCTGCCGGTTTCCCGGTTCACCGATGAATTCCTGGTAGGTCATGGGGGTCCGCGGGGCGGCACCGGGTCCGCGGTAGTCCGGGATGCCCGAATCGGTACTCAGGCCCGCTCCGGTCAGCACAGCGAACTGTTCC
>JBKPJW010000171.1:0-4559 GCA_046730875.1 Actinomycetota bacterium
GACTTCTTCGCGAAGCTCGGCGCAAGCCCCACCACCATGGCCTTCTCCGAGGTCTTTACGGGCCTGCAGACGGGAACGATCAACGGCCAGGAAAACCCGATCGAAGTGCCGTGGACGAACAAGTTCTCCGAAGTGCAGAAATATGTATCGCTGACCAACCACATCAACGATGCCTGGGTGCTCGCCCTGTCATCCAAAAAGTGGGACACGCTCTCCGAGGACCAAAAGAAGGCCCTCACCGACGCCGCGACCGAAACAGCGACGTTCAAGACCGCCTACGACGAAGAACAGTCCAAGAAGCAGCTGGACGAACTCGTAGCCAAGGGCATGAAAGCCAATGAGCTGAGCGCCTCCGGACTGGAAGAGTTCAAGGCCACCTCCAAGAGCCTTTACCCGCAGTTCTCCCAGCTGATCGGCAAGGAATTCTTCGACGAGGCGATCGCTTTCACGGCCTCCAAGTAACACCAAACGGGAAGGCCGGGGCGTCACCGCCCCGGCCCTCCCACCAACGTCCCGCTCTCAATGTCGACAGTCTGGAAGAACATGAAACACTCGCTCGCTCCCGAGGAACTCGAGGAGGTCATTCCGTCTGACGCGGAAGAAATCCTGCACCACGGTCACGTCCCGCCAGGCTGGAGCGGCGCCGTCTGGCTCGACAAGGTCCTCGAATGGACCGTGGGTACGGCGATCATCGCCGAGCTCGTCGTCATCCTGCTGAACATCGCGGTCAGGGTCCTGACCGGTGATTCGGTGCTCTGGACCCAGGAAGTGTCCGAGATTGCGCTCCTGACCATTGCCTTCATCGGCGGAGCCATCGCGTATCCCAAGGGAGCGCACATGTCGGTGCAGGCCCTCATCATGCGCCTGCCCGTAACGTGGAAACCCTATCTGGCCGCCCTCGTCGACTGGCTCGTCTTTGTCATGAGCGCAGGCGCCTTCGCCCTCTTCGTGCCCACCCTGGCCCAGCAGATCGAAGAAAAGACGCCCATCCTGCAGCTGCCCGTGTTCTGGGTGTCCCTGCCGTTCTCGGCCGGCATGCTGCTCATCGCGTGGTTCGCACTCGTCAAGCTCTGGCGGCAGGACCGCCGGAAAGTTCTGGTCGGCGCCGGCATCGCGGCGGCCATGGTCGCCGTCGTCCTCCTGGCCCCGCCCCTTTTCTACTACGCCTCACCGAACGTCCTCCTCGGCGTGGTGCTCGCGGTGCTGTTCCTGCTGCTCTTCCTTGGCCTCCCCATCGCCTTCGTCCTGGCCCTGGCCTCCGGGATCTACCTCTACCTCGGCGGCATTTCCGATGTCAGCGCGATCCCGATCGGCATGGCCTCCGGTGCCAAGGGGTTCGTGCTCCTGGCTATCCCGTTCTTCATCCTCGCCGGCACGGTCATGAACTCCGCGGGCCTCACCCTGCCCCTGGCCAAGCTCGTCGATGCTCTCATCGGCCACCTGCGCGGCGGCCTGCTCCAGGTGGTCGTGGTCACCATGTACATCTTCTCCGGCATCTCCGGGTCCAAGGTCGCCGACGTCGCGGCCGTCGGCACCACGATGCGCGGCATGCTTGAAGAACGCAAATACCCCCGCGGCGAAGTGGTCGCGGTCCTGTCGGCCTCGGCCATCATGGGCGAAACCATCCCGCCCAGCATCGTGCTGCTCATCCTCGGCTCCATCACGACCATCTCGACCACCACCTTGTTCCTGGCCGGCTTCGTTCCCGCGGCGTTCCTGGCCCTGGTTGTCATGGCCCTCGTCTTCCTGCGGGCCCGCAAGCAGGGCGGCGTCGCCAGCCCCAAGGCAACCTGGCGGACCCGCGGTTCAGCAACGTTCTTCGCCCTGCCCACCCTTCTCCTGCCCGTGGGCATGGTGGTGGGCATCATGAGCGGCTTCGCGACGCCGACGGAAGTCTCCTCGGTTGCCGTGGCCTACGCATTCGTGCTGGCTGCCGCGTACCGGCGGGGCAGCAAGAAACTCCTCGGTGACACCCTGCGGGAAACGACGACGACGGCGGGCATGGTGCTCTTCATCATCGCCGCGGCTTCGCCGCTGGCCCAGACCCTCGCCCTCGCCGGCGTCTCGCAGCAGATCCACGACCTGATGTCCGGACTGGGGGACTCTCCGCTCCTGTTCATGCTGTTCACGATCATCCTGCTCATCATCATGGGCCAGCTGCTCGAGGGCCTGCCCGCCGTGCTCATCTTCGCCCCGCTGCTGCTGCCGATTGCCGTTGACTTCGGCGTCAACCCGGTGCAGTACGCCATGGTGCTCATCATCTCCATGGGCATCGGGTCGTTCGCTCCTCCGGCCGGCGTCGGCTTCTACGTCGCCTGCGCCACCGCCCGCGAGACCGTGGAAAACAGCCTGAAGCACTTCTGGCCCTACCTGATAGCGGTCTTCATCGGGCTTCTCGTACTCGCCGCGGTTCCCTGGTTCAGTACGTTCCTCCCCGCGCTCGCCGGGCTCATCCCCTTCTAATCCAGGAGTCAGCAAACAATGGAAGTTTCTTCCACCGCATGGCCAACGTCAGTGGCGTTGTTGGGAACAGGCCCCATGGGCGCCCCGATCGCCCGCAACATCATCGCCGGAGGCGTTCCGCTGACGGTTTGGAACCGCACGGCGCACAAGGCCGCGGCAATCGCTGGGGGACGGCTGGCCGCCTCCCCGGCAGAAGCGGCCAGCGACGTTGTGCTGACCGTCTTGCCGGACCTCCCGGATGTTGAGCGGCTCCTGGCGGGGGAAGACGGACTCCTGGCCGGCTGGAAGGCAGCCGGGATCGACCAGCCCGTGCTGGTCATTCACGGCACGGTGTCGCCCGTCGCGGTCGCGGCATTTGCGGCCGAGTGCGGGCGCGCCCACGGGGTCACAGTCATCGACGCGCCACTGAGCGGCGGCACCATCGGCGCCGAACAAGGCCGGCTGAGCACCATGGTGGGCGGACCCCGTGAGGTGGTAGAAGAGCTTGCTCCGCTCTTCCGGCTCTACAGTTCCACGGTGGTCCGGTTCGGAGGCACCGGCGCGGGGTCGACAGTCAAGGCCTGCAACCAGATCGTCGTCGCCGCCACAGTCACCGCCCTGTCGGAGGCCATGGCGCTCGCTGACGCCTTCGGACTGGATCTGGATCAGGTCCAGTCAGTCCTTGCTGGCGGACTCGCGAACTCCGAGGTGCTCCGCCAAAAAGGACAGCGATGGATTGACCAGGACTTCGAAGGTGGCGGATCCGCCAAAAACCAGCTCAAAGACCTCAGGTTCATCTCGGAGGTCGCAGCGGGGGCAGGCCTGACGCTGCCCGTGGCCGGGAGCCTCCTGACGGCATTCCAGGCGATGGTCTCCGCGGGGCACGGCGATCTGGACCACACGGGCATCTACCTCGATATCCGCGGCTGATCGGTTAGGGCGCTGCGACCTTAGCGCGCCGCGAGGTGTTCCGCGTCCTCGGGCGGGACGAAGTTGCACGAGCCCGGATGCCGCACGGGCAGCGTGCAGGTGCGCCCGGTAGGCAGGTGAACGTTGCCGCACGCTCCCGCCACGGCCACATCTTCGCGGACATGCGTAACGTGCGTGCTGCTCAGGTTCAGCGGCGTTTCCTCGCTGCCGGTCTGTTCGGGGCTTTCGGATGTACTGCGCTCTTGGCTGTTCACGGCTGCGGCTCCTCGGAATCTGCTGTGCAGAAGTATGGAAGGACTATCCGAAGCCCCCAGCTTCGCACGGATGGGTTAACTCCGGGTTACGGGGGTGTAAGGATCCCGCCACGGTGAGGGACATGGACTGCCGGTCCTCGGGATCCGCAACTCAATCCGACAGCCCATGGCCGCCGTCGTCTCTTTAGCCCGGGGGACCTTTTGTTAGCATCGGGGACCTTTTGTCACCGCCCGGCTGTTGCGCATACTGGAAGGCAGATCCGCGATTCCGGCAAAGTGAGGACGGTGGTGGCTGATGAGCAGCGGCGTGAACGGCTCCGGCAGCGCGTTCCGGCGCCGGGTGGAGCGGGCCGCTGAACTGCGGTCCGTACGGACGTCGGGCAGCACGGCCCAGGAAAACGATGCCCTGAACGCCGCCGAGGAAGAACTCCGGCAAAAGCGCGCCAGGATCGACGACGCGGCCAAGGCCGAATACCTGATCCGCGACGCCATGGCGCAGGGCAAGTTCGACAACCTCAAATACGCGGGCAAGCCCATCCCCGGGCTGGGGGACGCCTACGATCCGGACTGGTGGGTCAAGGGCCTGATCCAGCGGGAGAACAGCTCCGGCCTCGGCCCGAAAGCCATCCTGCTCCGCACCGAGGACGCCGAACTCGACGCCCGGCTCGATGCCCAGTTCGGCGAAAAGCAGGTCCGCGAGATCGTGGAGGACTTCAACGCCCGGGTCATCGACGCCCGGCGGCAGCTTCAGGGCGGACCCCCGGTGATCACCAAGACCCGGGACGTCGACGTGGAACTGGACCGCTGGCGCGCTCGCCGGGCAGCCGCGACCGCCGCCGCGGCCCCGCCTGAGCCGGAACCGAAGCAGCCCTGGTGGCGGCGGCTCTGGAGCGGGTCCGGCTAGACGCCGTCCGGCTGTGATCCCTCCAGCCC
>JBKPJW010000172.1:0-1338 GCA_046730875.1 Actinomycetota bacterium
GCCCGGGAACGTCCCAGATCTGCGCGGTTGTCCAGTCGTAGATCGACGAGCCCGTCCCCGGCAGCCCGTTGCCGAAGGTGTGGCCCCCGGAGTAGAACATCCTGCCGTTTTCGAGGAGGAACATGTGCGGGTAGGTGCCCCAGAAGCTCCACGTCTGCGGCACCTGGTTCTGCGGCAACCACCTCATGGCAGAGGTGTCGAACATCTCCGTCAATACGGTGCCCTGCGCCTTTTCGTCGAGCCCGCCGGCGGACCAGATATCGCCGTTGCCCAGTTTCGTCAGCGACGGGTACCAGTGGGCCCCGGCCATGTCGGCCAGCTGATGGAAGGTGTCGTCGGCGGGGTCGAAGTAGTAGCTCTTCTTGGATCCCTGGAAGGTTGTCGGCCCCACATTGGCGGTGGGAAACGCCTGGGTGCCCCCGGCGAGGAGCACTTTCCCGTCCGGCAGGGTCACATGTCCCGCACAGAACATGTCATAGGGCACGGGGATGTTCTTGAAAGCATTGGTTGCCGGTGACCAGACCACCGCCCGGAACGAGCCGGCATTGAAGTTCGTCTCGTCGTTGCCCGACCCGGCGATCAGCAACAGGCGTCCGTCGTGCAGCAGCGTTGAATGCAGCGCCCGCACAGGCATTTGGGCGGAAAGGGTTTCCCAGGATCCGACGGCGTCCGGGCCGCCCACAGGATCCGGCCCCGCAACGTCGTATTTGGTCAGCGAGTAGTTGGTGGTGGACAAGGTGCCGTTGCCGGCGATGGACACCCCGAGGGAAATCCGGTCGACGCCGGCGGGGATCGCCGGTGTACGTGCCTGGCCCGTCGTCCAGCCGGAAACGGGCGGCAATTGCTTGAGGTCGGTCCAATACTGCCAGCCGTTGGCAGTGTGGCTGAAAACGGTCAGGCCGGACGGGCCCGCCGCGGTGGATTTGTAATCGACCTTGAGGTCATATTGTTTCCCTGGAATGACGGCGGGTGCGCAGCCTGGCGCGTCCGACTGAATGAGTTTTACGTCTCCGGATTGATAGGCCGTGACGTTTATGGCAAAGGAGCGAGTTCCGGCGGCTGAATTCGCCGGCACGTCATTTGAGAGCGAACTCGCTATTTGCCGGTTTCCCCAGCCGGCCGTCATAAAGCACGTCGGTGTGGGAGTCCCGTCTGCGAGGCTTCCGTTGATAATCAATTCGCTGGTGTTATTTGTCGGCGCCTGGATTTCTGTCAGGGAATAGTCGTCGGTTGCCAGGGTTCCGTCAATTCCGAGCGATAGCCCGAAACTAATGGAATCCGTTCCGTCGGGGATCGTGGGGGTAGTGGCGGTGGCGAGGGTCCAGCCCGCTGCCGGTG
>JBKPJW010000173.1:0-8217 GCA_046730875.1 Actinomycetota bacterium
GTCTTCCTCGATTGCCGGAACCAGAGTGTCCGTCAGGTGCCGTTCGACGCCGACGCGGCAGGGCTGATGCTGCTGGTGATCGACACCCGGGTTTCCCATTCCCACGCCGACAGCGGGTATGCGGCCCGGCGGGAATCCTGCGAACTCGCCGCCGAGGTGCTCGGCGTGCCGGCCCTGCGCGACGTCGGATTCGAGGACCTGGCGGAGGCCAGCGGGCTCCTGGATTCGGAGACGTTCCGCCGCCTCCGCCACGTTGTCACCGAGAACGACCGCGTTCTGCAGACGGTGGAGCTGCTGGAGACGTCGGGGCCCGGCGCCATCGGCCCCCTGCTGGATGCCTCGCATGCCTCCATGCGCGATGACTTCGAGATCTCCTGCGCCGAGCTGGACCTTGCCGTGGAAACGGCGCGGTCAGCCGGCGCGATTGGTGCCCGGATGACCGGCGGCGGTTTCGGCGGCTCGGCGATCGCCCTGACTCCCGCGGGGTCGGCGCAGCAGGTCCGTTCCGCCGTCGAGCGGGCCTTCGCGCAGGCCCGCTATGCCGCGCCGGAGATCTTCGCCGTCCGTCCCGCGGGAGGGGCCATGCGGCTGGCATAGGCTGGGCGTAGTCTGGGCGCATGCCAGAAGCTGTCATCGTTTCCACCGCCAGAAGCCCCATCGGGCGCGCCTTCAAGGGGTCGCTGAAAGACGAGCGGCCGGACGACCTCGCCGCCGCGATGGTTACGGCTGCCCTCGCCGGGATTCCGGCGTTCGACGCAGCCGCCGGGCCGGGCCGCGGCCTCGACGACATCTATCTGGGGTGCGCCGAGCCGAGCGGCGAGGCCGGCTCCAACATGGCCCGCGTGGTCAGCATCCTGGCCGGCCTGGACAACGTTCCGGCCGCCACTATCAACCGTTTCTGCGCCTCCAGTCTGCAGACGCTCCGGATGGCCTTCCACGCAGTGAAAGCAGGCGAAGGGCAGGCCTTCGTTTCAGCCGGTGTGGAGTCGGTCTCCCGTTACCGGGACTGGGCCGGTGCCGGGGAGACCGACGCGAGCACCCACAACCCGCGCTTCGACGCGGCCCGGAAGCGTACCGAGGCCCGCGCGGCCGCCAACACGCCGTGGACCGATCCCCGGCTGGGCGGTCGGATGCCGGACGTGTACATCGCCATGGGCCAGACGGCGGAGAACGTCGCCACCAGCTACGGCATCAGCCGCTCGGAACAGGACGCCTGGGCGGTGCTCAGCCAGAACCGGGCCGAGGCGGCCGTCGCCTCGGGGTTCTACGCCCGCGAGATCACGCCCTACACCCGCACGGACGGCTCGGTGGTGGACCGCGACGATTCACCGCGGCCGGGAGTGACGGCCGAGGCCGTCGGCGCGCTGCAGCCGGTCTTCCGCAGCGGCGGCACCGTCACGGCCGGGAATGCCTGTCCGCTCAATGACGGGGCCGCCGCCGTCGTGGTCATGAGTGATGCGCGCGCCCGCGAGCTGGGCCTTGTGCCACTCGCCAGGATCGTCGCCACCGGCGTCAGCGCGTTGTCCCCGGAGCTGATGGGCATGGGCCCGGTGGAGGCGACCCGCCGTGCACTCACGATCGCGGGGCTGAGAATGTCCGACATCGATCTGGTGGAGCTCAACGAGGCGTTCGCCGTGCAGGTGGTGGCCAGTGCGCGGGAGCTGGCCATCGACCCGGAGAAGCTCAACGTTCACGGCGGCGCAATCGCCCTCGGTCACCCCTTCGGCATGACCGGCGCACGCATGACCACCACCCTGATCAACGGGCTCCGCGCCCGGGACGCCTCACTGGGCCTGGCCACGCTGTGCGTCGGCGGCGGCCAGGGCATGGCGGTGGTGCTGGAGCGGCTCAGCTGACGGCGCGCGGCAGGCAACTGCTGCTGCCGAAAGCAGCGAGGAGCCCCGCCGAACGGCGGGGCTCCTCGCTAGGAAACAGGGTAAACAGGCACGACGGCGGTCACTCGTCGCCGCGGAGAATGGCCAGCAGGCGGATGATCTCGACGTACAGCCAGACCAGCGTGACGGTGAGGCCGAACGCGGCGGTCCAGGAGAAGCGCTGGGGGGCGCCGGCGCTGATGGCCGCCTCGATGGACGTGAAGTCCATGATCAGGGAGAATGCGGCCAGGCCGATCGCCAGGATGCCGATGAAGACGCCGAGCGGGATGCCCATGATCTCCATGCTGGTGCTCAGGCCAAACGGCGTGGTCACGGCCCCGGTCATCATCATGAACATGTTGACGAGCGCAAATACCGCGTAGCCGACCATGGCGATCAGGAAGAACCGCATGAGCTTGGGCGTCGCCCGGACCTTGCCGCTCTTGAACAGCACGAGTGTCACGGCGAAGACGGACAGTGTCCCGACCACGGCCTGGATGCCGACGCCCGGGAACAGGTTGTCCAGGATCCGGGTCAGGCCGCCGAGGAAGAACCCTTCCAGCAACGCGTAGGCAAGGATCAGGCCAGGGGACGGCTGCTTCTTGAAGGTGTTGACCATCGCGAGGGCAAAGCCGCCCAGGGCCCCGAGGATCATCAGCATGGATCCCGTGCCCTGAGGAACGGCGAGCGCCACGGCGGCGCCGACGACCAGGACGCCGAGGCACCCTGCCGTCTTGATGATGACGTCGTCGTACGTCATCCGGCCGATGTCAGCGGGACCGGCGGCCGGCCGGTTGTACATGTCCTGGAGCTGTTCCTGGGTCATGCCCTGCTGGGCTGCACTCCAGGCGCCCTGGCCATTCATGACCTGCGGGGCCTGGCCGTACGGGTTTTGGCCGTAGGAGCCTTGGCCGTACGGCGCCTGCGGGGCAGGCGCTCCCTGGGTGGCTTCGCGGAAGTTCTTTCCGCTGAAGATCGGGTTTCCGCCAGGTGCCATTGCGGGTGTCCTCCAAAATAAGGGGGTGGGTGATGATGCGGTGCGAGCGGACTCTATATAGCCACGCTACCAATTCCCACGGCCCACGGGGAGGGATAGTTCCCGCCGGAGGCTGCCGAAACCGAACCGTGACCTGGATGAGCGGGAAATTCAGCCCCCGGCTGCCAGCAAAGCTGTTTGGGTGTCACCCCGGAAATCGTTGAGTTGCCGGGACGGATCCCTCGGTACCGGGAGCGGGCCGGGGACCGGGGCCGGCGTTCCGGTGCCACTGTTGACGATGACGTCGTCGATGTAGATGTCCGCCATCTGCTGATCATGTTCGGAGCCAAGCTGCACCGTGTCGATGGTCGTCGCGGGAATACTGACCGTGCCCACGTAGGCCGAACGCCCGTCCCACCAGATCTGGATGCCCGTTTCGGCACCGCCGGGTACCACGTGCATGACCAGCCGGTGCCAGGAGTCCGTCGGAACCTCTCGCGCCAGGGTGGTGTAGGTAAAACCTGCACGTGAGGACGTCCGGAGCACCAGCTCATGGGTGATGTTTTGCCGGAACACATCCAGGACGCGGGTCTGGCCGGAAAAGAACCGGAAATACGGGACGTTGTTTCCCGCCGCGCCCTCGGAGGCGATGTTGAACCAGCCGTCCGCGTACGCTTCGGTCGTCCCGGGCGCCAGGGCCGCGGTCATCCTTGCTATGGAACCCGGAGCCGTGGTGGTGTGCAGGACGGCGGCGCAGTTGCCGGAGTGCGAGAGCCCGGCGGATACCGAGGCGCTTCCGGTCCCGGAGGCGGCGACTCCGAACCCGTCCAAAGTGCCCGATTCAAAGCTTGAAGCCGCGGCTGTGGTCCCCGGATAGGGGTCGGAGGGCGGGGCTGCAGAGGGCAAGCATGCCTGCGCCCCGGCCGTCTCAGGTCCGAGGCTGAGCGCCGGAAGACCCAGAATCGCCAGCACCAGCGACCCCACGAGGCACAGCTTGACCATCCGGTTCATCGGTCGGCCCTCCAAAATCGGCCACGCTATCGACGCCGGGCCCGTGTCCCGGACTTCCCTGGATCGGGATCTGGACATCAGTGCCGCAGTTCGGCGCTGAGTCGCACAGGTTCCGACACCGGATTTCGGCACTGGCGCTCTTGGAACCATAACGCCTGGGGGCTTGGAAAAATCTTGGAGGCGCCGGTTCCGCGTCACTGTTTAGGCGCACTCGTAATCAACAAAAGTTTACTTAAGCTGAGCTAAAACAAGGTGACGGGCGGGCTACACGGTTGTTACCCGATCGCGACGTTCTCCCTGCTCGCAGCGGCATTCTTTGTGCCGCCCGGGCTGTAGCATAGGCCACACAGGGTGACGGACATCACAAGCTAGTCAATATAGCAAGACCCTCGTCCCCCTGACCGTTCGCAGCGGTTGCAAAGGCGCAACCCACAGCACCCCCATGTGGAGGTTTTCATTTTGAGAAGCACAACGAGCGGCCTGTCGCAGAGACGGCGCGGCAGACTACTGAGAGCTGTGGGGGCCGTATTTGCCGCCATGGCTGCGCTACTGCTCGTCGTAGCCCCGGCATCCAGCGCTACGACCCCTGCGCCGACACCATCCCCGTCGGCCACCCAGTTCACCAACAGCATCAGCGGCTTCTTGCGCGGCGATGACCGCGCACCGATTCCCGGTGTGACGATCACCGCCACTAGCGGCGACTTCACGGGAACCACAAAATCGGGACCCAACGGCGCCTGGACTATCGGCGTCCCCACGCAGGGGACCTACCAGGTCGAACTCGACGAGTCCACGCTGCCGGAAGGCATCAAGCTGGCCGAGGGCCAGGAGAACCCCCGCTCGGTCACTTTCAGCCAGACCTCAAACCTCTCGGTGATCTTTACCTTCGGTAAGGGCATCGTGGTGGAAGAACAGAACTTCGCGCAGAACCTGCTCAACCGGCTGGTGGCCGGCTTGAGCTTCGGCCTGCTGCTCGCGCTCGCGGCCGTTGGCCTCTCGCTGATCTTCGGCACCACCGGTCTGACGAACTTCGCCCACGGTGAAATGGTCACGCTGGGCGCGGTGCTGGTGTTCGCCTTCAACGCCATGCAGCTGCCGTTCTGGCTGGCCATCATCCTGGCAGTCATCGGCGGCGGCGTGTTCGGCTACGTCCAGGACGCGGGACTGTGGAAGCCACTGCGGCGCCGCGGCACGGGCCTTGTTCCGATGATGATCGTCAGCATCGGCCTCGCACTGGCTGTGCGGTACATCATCCAGTTCTACTTCGGCGGCGCCACCCAGCAGCTGCCATTTGCCCAGAGCGTGGAAATCCTGATCGGTCCGATCTCGATCTCCCCCAACAACCTCTGGTCCCTCATCATCAGCGCCGTCGTGATCGCCGCCCTCGGCGTCGTCCTGCTCAAAACCCGCCTCGGCAAGGCCACCCGCGCGGTGGCCGACAACCCGGCACTGGCCGCGGCCTCCGGCATCGACGTCGACTCCGTCATCAGGATCGTCTGGGTGGTCGGCGGCATGCTCGCCGCCCTCGGCGGCATCCTCTGGGCCTACTACCGGCCCGGCGTCACCTTCGACATGGGCTCGCAGATCCTGCTGCTCATCTTCGCGAGCGTCACCCTCGGCGGCCTCGGCACAGTCTGGGGCGCCCTAGTCGGTTCCATCATCGTCGGCATCTTCGTTGAGCTGACCACCGTGTTCGGCCTCGCAGCCGACCTCAAATACGTGGGAGCGTTGTTCATCATGATTGTTGTCCTCTTGTTCCGCCCTCAGGGCATTCTGGGCCGCAAAGAGCGCGTGGGTTAGGAGACAGCCATGGATTTCGGATTCATATTTTCCAGCGCCGCCGGCGAACTCTTCAGCCCGACGACAGCTGCCTACGCCCTGGCCACCCTCGGCCTCGCGGTTCACTTCGGCTACACCGGCCTGCTCAACTTCGGCCAGGCAGGCTTCATGGCGGTGGGGGCCTACGGCTTCGCCATCTCCACCCTGACGTTCCATGTGCCGTTCTTCGTCGGACTGCTCATCGCCGTCGTCGCCTCCGCCATCTTCGCCCTGCTACTGGGCATCCCGACGCTGCGGCTACGGGCGGACTACCTGGCCATCGTGACCATCGCGGCGGCCGAAATCGTGCGCTACATCGTCACGACCAACCAGCTGACCGCCATCACCGGCTCGGCCAACGGCCTGGCCGCCTTCGAGGGCGATTTCTACGCCATGAACCCCTTCCCACCGGGAACCTACATCGGCGGCATGAACAACCGCGACTTCTTTATCCGGGTGGTCGCCTGGGCAGTCGTGGCCCTCTTCTGCACCCTGGTCTGGCTGCTGATGCGAAGCCCCTGGGGCCGGGTCCTCAAGGGCATCCGCGAGGACGAGAACGCCGTCCGCTCGCTGGGCAAGAACGTGTACGCCTACAAGATGCAGTCCCTGATCATCGGTGGCGCGCTCGGTGCCCTGGCAGGCATGATCTTCACCATTCCCCGCGGCGCGGTGCAGCCTGCCAACTACGGCACGGAACTGACGTTCTTCCTCTACACCTGCCTGCTGCTCGGCGGGCTCGGCACTGTGCTCGGCCCGGTGGTCGGGGCCATGATCTTCTGGGTGGTGCTCTCGCTCACCCAGGGCATCCTCTACGGCCTGATCGAGTCCGGCACCATCACGTGGCTGAACACGGTCCAGGCCGGGCAGCTGCGTTACATCCTGGTCGGCGTGGCGCTCATGCTGCTGATGATCTTCAGGCCCCAGGGCGTTCTCGGCAATAAGAAGGAGCTTGCATTCGCATGAGCCATCCAAGCGAAGAGTCGCGCGAGGAACCCCGCACGTCGGAAGAAATTGACTACATGACGGACACCCGTCCGATCGCCGCCGGAGAGATCGCGCCCGGCTGCAAGAAGCGTGATCCGATCGTGGTGGCGGAAAACGTCACCCGCAGCTTCGGCGGCATCAACGCCGTCGACGTCCAGTACCTGGAGATCCCGCGGCACAAGATCACCGCATTGATTGGCCCCAACGGCGCCGGCAAGACCACCTTGTTCAACCTCCTCACGGGATTCGACACCCCGAACTCGGGCACGTGGCAGTTCGAAGGCCAGAGCCTCGCGGGTGTCTCCTCCTACAAGGTCGCCCGGATGGGAATGGTGCGCACGTTCCAGCTCACCAAGGTCATGGGCAAGCTCACCGTCCTGGAGAACATGCGCCTCGGCGCCTCCAGCCAGTCCGGCGAACGGCTGTCCAAGGCCTTGTTCAAGGGCATCTGGGGCGGCCAGGAAAAGAAGATCACCCAGGAAGCCAACGTGCTGCTGGAGAAGTTCAAACTGGACGCCAAGAAGGACGACTACGCGGCGTCTCTGTCCGGCGGGCAGCGCAAGCTGCTGGAAATGGCCCGGTCCCTTATGGTCCGGCCCAAGCTGGTCATGCTCGACGAGCCGATGGCCGGCGTCAACCCGGCGCTGACGCAGTCGCTGCTGGACCACATCAAGAACCTCAAGGCTGAGGGCATGACCGTCTTGTTCGTCGAGCACGACATGAACATGGTCCGCCACATCGCCGACTGGGTGGTCGTGATGGCAGAAGGCAAGATCGTGGCCGAAGGGCCTCCCGCCGAGGTCATGAAGAACCCCGCCGTGATCGACGCCTACCTCGGCGCCCACCACGACGTCGATCTCGGCGATGCGGAAGGCATCAAGGAACTGGCCGCAGAGCTGGTGGCCGACGAGGAATCGATTGTCGGCACCGAAAACGCCGGCATCATCTCCGCCGACGTCCTCGCCACCGAGGCGCAGCTAGCCGAGCAGCAAGAGCCGAACGGCACGACGCGCGGCCGCCGCAGCGCCGAAGGGCCGAACCGCGGCGAGCAGCCGCCCAGCACAGAGAAGGACACAGAATGAGCGCCACCAGCGCGGCAGCGGCCGCCCAGCCCGCCTTCGATGGCGACTCGGTCGTAAAGGTCACCGATCTGGTGGCCGGCTACATCCCCGGCGTCAACATCCTCAACGGCTGCAGCATTGAAGCGCGCAAGGGCGAACTGATCGGCATCATTGGTCCCAACGGCGCCGGCAAGTCCACGCTGCTGAAGGCGATGTTCGGCCTGGTGAAGGTGCACTCCGGATCCGTGGTGGTCAGGGGCCAGGACCTCACGGGGCTCAAGGCGAACAAGCTGGTGACCCAGGGCGTTGGTTTCGTGCCCCAGACCAACAACGTCTTCTCCACCCTCACCATCGAGGAAAACATGCAGATGGGCATGTTCCAGCGGCCCAAGGACTTCGCGCAGCGCTTCGACTTCGTCACCAGCCTGTTCCCGGAACTGGGTAAGCGCAGGGCGCAAAGAGCAGGCTCCCTGTCCGGCGGCGAGCGGCAGAT
>JBKPJW010000174.1:0-8396 GCA_046730875.1 Actinomycetota bacterium
GTTCCTAGCTGTGCAGCACGGCCCGAGCAGTGTGCCTAGCTGTGCAGCACGGCCCGAGCAGTGTGCCTAGCTGTGCAGCACGGCCCGGAACGCCTCGCGCCGCCTGGCCTGCTCGTCGGGGTCCGGAACGGGCAGCGAGGCGATGAGCTTCCGCGTGTAGTCATGCTGCGGGTTGCCCATCACCTGGTTGCCGAGGCCCTGTTCCACCATCTTGCCCTTGTAAAGCACACCCACCCAGTGGGAAAGCATGTCCACCACGGCGAGGTCATGGCTGATGAACAGGGCCGCGAAGCCGAACTCCTGCTGGATCTCCTTGAACAGCTCAAGCACCACGGCCTGCACGGACACGTCCAGGGCCGACGTCGGCTCATCGGCGATGAGCAGCTTCGGGTTCAGGATGAGCGCCCGCGCCAGGGACGCCCGCTGGCGCTGCCCGCCGGAGAGTTCGTGCGGGAACCGGTCAGCGTACGACGCCGGCAGCTGCACCGACTCGAGCAGTTCGCCGACCCGCTTGCGCGCCTCTGCCCCGGTCGGGTTGGAGTGGATGATCAGCGGTTCGGCCACGCAGTCGCCGATGGTCAACTGCGGATTGAACGAGGCCGCCGGATCCTGGAACACAAAGCCGATCTCCTTGCGGAGCGGCTTGAACGTGCGCTCCTTGAAGTTCAGCATTTCGTACCCGAGGACTTTGAGGCTGCCGCCGGTGGTCCGGTTGAGCCCGGCGATCGCCCGCCCGATGGTGGTCTTGCCGGAACCCGACTCCCCCACGAGACCAAAGACTTCGCCTTCGGACACGGTGAAGCTGACGCCGTCCACGGCCTTGAAGGCCGGGCTGCCCAGCCGTCCCGGATACTCGATGGTCAGGTTCTTTGCCTCGACCAGCACCTTGCCGCCCTGATGGGCGCGTTCCACCATGCCCTCGGATGCGGAGTTGCGGCCCAGGTGCGGGACGGCGGCCAGGAGCTTCTTGGTGTAGTCCTCCCGGGGCTGGGCGAACAGGACCCGCGCGGATGCCTCCTCCACGACGTCGCCCTGGTACATGACCACCACGCGGTCGGCGAGGTCGGCCACAACGCCCATGTTGTGGGTGATCAGCACGATGGACGTCCCGTACTTGTCGCGCAGGTCCCGCAGCAGTTCCAGGATTTCCGCCTGGACGGTGACGTCCAGGGCGGTGGTCGGCTCGTCGGCCACGATGAGGCCAGGGTTCAGGGCCAGCGCTGCGGCAATGACGACGCGCTGCTTCTGCCCGCCCGAGAACTGATGCGGGTAGTAGTTGACCCGCGTGTCCGGGTCCGGGATGCCAACTTTGCGGAGGGCTTCGACGGCCCGCACCTTGGCCTCCTTGGCAGAGATCTTTTTGCCGCTGCTCGTGTCGGTGTGCGCCCGGATGCCTTCGGCAATCTGCCAGCCGACGGTGTAGACCGGGTTCAGAGCCGTGGACGGTTCCTGGAACACCATGGCGACGTCGCGGCCGCGGATCTGGCGCAGTTTGGCGGCGCTGACGCTAATGACATTGTTGCCGTTGATCAGGACGGCGCCCTGGCTGGTCGCCGTTTCCGGCAGCAGGCCCAGGATGGTCTTGGCCGTCACGGTCTTGCCGGATCCCGATTCGCCCACGATGGCGACAACCTCGCCGGGATTGACCTCGAGGCTGACGTCCTTGACGGCGAAGACGTCGCCGCCGTCGGTCGCGAACGTGACCTTGAGGTTCTCGATGTCCAGGACGGGGCCGGAGCGGGGGGCCGGCCGGTCGATGTTGGTGGTCATAGCACTCTCGCTTCTGCTTCAGGGGCGGCCTGTGCGGCGGCGGTGGAGTCGGGGCCGCCGGCGGGAATCTTGCTCCCGGCCTTCCTGCGGCCCCTGAGCCGTGGATCGTTGAGGTCGTTCATGCTCTCACCGACGAGGGTCAGCCCAAGCACGGTCAGGACGATGGCCGTACCGGGGTAGATGCCCGTCCACCAGATGCCCGAGGAGGCGTCAGCAATGGCCTTGTTCAGGTCGTAGCCCCACTCGGCGGCGGAGGACGGTTCGATGCCGAACCCCAGGAAGCCAAGGCCGGCCAGTGTCAGGATCGCCTCGGACGCATTCAGCGTAAAAATCAGCGGCAGCGTGCGGGTTGCGTTCTTGAAGATGTGGCGACCCATGATGCGGACACTGGAGGCGCCCACCACCTTGGCCGATTCGACGTAAGGCTCCGCCTTCAGCCTGATGGTCTCGGCACGGATCACGCGGAAGTACTGCGGGACGAACACCACCGAGATGGAGATGGAGCAGGCCACGATGCCTCCCCAGAAACTGGACTGGCCGTGGCTGATGACGATTGACATCACGATGGCCAGCAGAAGCGACGGAAAAGCGTAGATCGCATCTGCGATCACCACCAGCATCCGGTCCAGCCAGCCGCCGAAGTAGCCGCTGAGGAGGCCGAGGGCTACGCCGAGGAAGATCGACATGGCCACGGCGACGATGATGACCACCGCGGCGGTCTGGGCGCCCCAGATTACGCGGGAAAAGACGTCGTAGCCACTCACCGTGGTGCCCCAGATGTGGGCCGGGCTGGGAGGCTGCTGTGCCGGGAAGGGACCGGCGGCGTCGCTGAGCTGGGCAAAGCCGTAGGGCGCGATCAGCGGCGCAAACACTGCCGTGAGCAGGAACACGACGGACAGCACCAGGCCGGTGACGAGCATGCCGCGCTGCAGCCCGACGCTCGTCCGGAAATGCGAGATCACCGGCAGCCGGTAGATGAGGGGCTGCTTGCGCCCGCTTACTGTGGTTGCATTCATGGCTAGTACCTCACTCGCGGGTCGATCAGGGCTGCGACGACGTCCACGATGAAATTCGTGACGGCAACGATGACCGCCAGCAGCACAACGATGCCCTGGACAGCGACGAAGTCGCGGGCGTTCAGGTATTGCACCAGCTGGTAGCCGAGGCCCTTCCACTCGAACGTGGACTCCGTGAGGACGGCACCGCCGAGCAGGAGGGCAATCTGGAGCCCCATGACCGTGATGATCGGAATCAGGGCAGGCTTGTAGGCGTGCTTGGTCACGAGCCGGAAATTGCTGACGCCGCGGGACCTGCCCGCCTCGACGTAGTCCTTGCCCAGTGTGCCGATGACGTTGGTGCGGACCAGCCGCAGGAAGACCCCTGCCGTCAGCAGCCCCAGTGTGACTGCCGGGAGGACCGAATGGGCCGCGACGTCGCCGTATGCGGCCATGTTGCCGCTGCGCAGCGCATCCAGCCAGTAGATCCCGGTCGGCGCGGCCAGGCTTCCCATGGCCAGTTCGGTCCTCGTGGAGGCCCGTCCCGCGACGGGCAGCCAGCCGAGCCATACGGAGAAGGTCAGCTTCATCAGCAGGCCGGCGAAAAACACCGGGGTGGCGTAGCAGAGGATGGCGAAGAACCGCAGCATGGCGTCCGGTGCCTTGTCGCGCTTGTAGGCGGAAATGAGCCCGAGCGGGATGCCGACCAGCAGGGCCACGATGAGGGCGTTGATGGCCAGTTCCAGGGTTGCCACGCCAAAGGTTATGACCATTTCGACGACGGGGCGGCGGTCGGTGATGGTGGTGCCGAAATTGCCGGTCGCCAGCTGGCCAATGTATTCAAAGTACTGCACGAAGATCGGCCGGTCGTAGCCGGCCTCGTGGATGCGCTGCGCCAGCGCCTCCGGGGGGAGCCGGCCGCCCTGGGCGGCGGTGATGGGGTCGCCGATGACCCGCATCAGGAAGAAGACCAAAGTCACCAGAATGAAAATGGTCGGAATGATCAGGAAGAACCGGACCAGGATGTAGGTCCCCAGGCCCCCACCCGAGGATTTTTTCTTGGACGGAAGGAGTCCGTCGGCGTCGCTTGGCGGCGCCTCTATCAATGTTGTCATTGGTACCTAAGATTGAGCTTTTCGCCGCCATGGGCCGGCCGGCGTGAACTGCAAGGTGCGGCAATGACCAGCAAAGGCGGGGCGCCTCGAGGGCGCCCCGCCTCGCAGGCTGGTCAGAACAGCAGGGTTGCAGGCCTACTTGGAAACAGTTCCCAAACGGAACTTGAAGGAGGCATCGAGGGTGGTGTCGACACCCTTGACGCCGCTGCCGGAAATGGCAACCTGCGCGCCCTGGAGCAGCGGAAGCGTGGAGATGTCCTTGGCGAGGGCATTCTGGGCGTCCTTGATCGTGGACTCGCGCTCAGCCTTGTCGACGGTGGTGAGCTGCTTGTTGATCAGATCGTTCACGGTGGGGTTGTTGTAGTGGTTCTTCAGGAAGCCGCCCTCCGGGAAGAACGGGGTCAGGTAGTTGTCGGCGTCGCTGAAGTCCGGGAACCAGCCAAACTGGAACAGCGGGTATTCATCGGCCCGGCTGGCCTTGCTGTAGGTGACCCATTCCGTGGACTGCAGGGTGACCTTGAACAAGCCGGACTTCTCCAGCTGGTCCTTGATCATGGCGTATTCATCGCCGGAGGACTTGCCGTAGTGGTCCGGGTTGTATTGCAGGTTCAACGACACGGGCGTCGTCACACCGGCGTCGGTCAGGACCTGCTTGGCCTTGTCCAGGCTGGGCTTTCCGGCGTCGCCGTAAGTGTCCTTGAATGATTCGTTCGCGCCGAGGAAGCCGCTGGGAACGTTGGAGTACAGGGGCAGATAGGTGCCCTTGTAGACCTGGTCCGCGATGGCCTGGCGGTCAACGAGGTTGGCGATGGCCTGGCGGACCGCGGTCGCCTTGGCCGGATCGGCGTCGGCCGCCTTGGCGCCGAACGGCATGGTGTCGAAGTTGAACGTGATGTACCGGATTTCCCCGCCCGGGCCGACGTTGACCTTGACCTTGGAGTCCTTCTTGAGGTCATCGATGTCGGTGGCGCTCAGGCTGCGGTTCGCGACGTCGATGTTGCCCTGCTGGATGTCCAGCTTCATGTTGGTGGGGTCCGCGTAGTACTTGATCGTTGCGGCTTCATTGGCCGGCTTGCCGAGGACTCCCTGGTAGTCAGGGAACGCCTTGAAGCTGATCAGCTCATTCTTCTTGTACGTGTCGATCGTGTACTGGCCGTAGAAGGCCTTGGCCTTGACGATCGAGTCGTCGTCGAGCAGTTTGTCGGCCGGGAAGACTTCATCGTCCACGATCGGCGCTGCGGGGCTGCTGAGGATCTGCGAGAACGTCTGGTCGTTGGCCAGCTTCAGCTTGAAGACCACGGTGGTGGCATCCGGGGCGGCGACGCTTTCCACGTTGGCCAGCAGGCTTGCGGGGCCGGCGGGATCGTTGATGGCGGTCTGGCGGTCGAAGGAGAACTTGACGTCCTTGGAGTCGAGCGTGTGCCCGTTGGCCCACTTGAGTCCCGGCTTGAGCTTGACCGTGTATTCGGTCGGCGAGGTGAAGGACGCCGACTCGGCCAGGTCCGGAACGGGCTCCGCGCCGCCCGGCTTTGAGTTCAGCAGGAAAGAATAGATCTGGTTCATCACCATGAACGAACCGTTGTCGTACGAGCCGGCCGGATCCAAGGCGGTGACCTTATCCGTCGTGCCGTAGGCGATTGGACCGCTTGCGGCGGCTGATGACCCGCCTGCTCCGCCGGACGGCCCCGTGCAGGCCGTCAGTGCAAAGGCGGAAACCCCGGCCAGCGCGATAACGCTCTGCAAGGCCTTTTTGTTCATTGCCATCTGTGAACTTTCTGTTCGATGCGTTCGAGCGCAGCCCCAGGTGCAACGAGTGACTCGTTTCACCTGGGGCTGCACGCTTTGCTGATTCCTAGATTCAACCAGACAACCATTCAGTGAACGGGTGCATTTTGTGAGTTGAGACACAAAATTTACACGAACCGAAGGATTCCGCCATTTTCTTCAGGATTCCGCCCGGATCTTCGGCAGCGAGGCGCACCCGGGCCGCGACGGCGGCACGACGAAGGGCCCCGCCATCCGGCGGGGCCCTTCGCTGGCTTCGGTGTCTCGGGTGCTTAGAGTTCGGCCCGCTGCAGCGAGCGGGCAGCGTCGATCGTGGCCTGGCCGAGCACGCGGCTGCCCTGGTAGAGCACCACGGTCTGGCCGGGCGCCACGCCCCGCAACGGCTCGGTGAGGGTGACAACCAGCCCGTCGCCGGCCATGTGGGCGCGGGCGGGGACCGGGTCGCCGTGGGCGCGGACCTGGGCGTAGCAGCCGAACTCCGCCCCGGTCGCCACTTCGGCAATGGGCAGCCCCGCCCAGGAGACTTTGATGCCGCGGATTTCGTCGATGGCGAGCAGCGCCTCCGGGCCGACCACTACCTTGTTTTCCTTCGGCCGGATCTCCAGCACGAACCGCGGCTTGCCGTCCGCGGCCGGGGTGCCGAGCTTCAGTCCGCGGCGCTGGCCGACCGTAAAGGCATTGGCACCGGGATGCTCGCCGACCTTGGCACCGGATTCATCCACGATGTCTCCCGTGGTCATCTCAATCTTCTCGGCGAGCCAGCCGGCGGTGTCGCCGTCGGGAATGAAGCAGATGTCATGGCTGTCCGGCTTGTTTGCCACCGAGAGGCCGCGGCGTTCCGCCTCCGCGCGGACCTCGGCCTTGGACGGGGTGTCGGCGAGCGGGAACATCGAGTGCTTGAGCTGCTCGTGGGTCAGGACACCCAGCACGTAGCTCTGGTCCTTGGCCCAGTCCGCAGCGCGGTGGAGCTCGGGATTCCCGTCGGCGTCGGTGATGACCTTGGCGTAATGGCCGGTGCACACGGCGTCGAAGCCCAGCGCGATGGCCTTCTCCAGCAGCGCGGCGAATTTGATGCGCTCGTTGCAGCGCATGCACGGATTGGGGGTGCGTCCGGCGGCATACTCATCAATAAAGTCCTGGACGACGTCTTCCTTGAACCGCTCGGAAAAGTCCCAGACGTAGTAGGGGATCCCCAGGATGTCGCAGGCACGCCAGGCGTCCCGGGAGTCCTCAATGGTGCAGCAGCCGCGGCTGCCGGTTCGCAGGGTGCCGGGCATCCGGGACAGCGCGAGGTGGACGCCGACGACGTCGTGCCCCGCCTCGACGGCGCGGGCGGCGGCAACGGCGGAATCAACGCCGCCGCTCATGGCTGCAAGAACTCGCATACTGGCTTTCTCTAGCTTTCGGGGTGTCGCGGGCTTGCGCGGAACCGTGGCGCGAATCAGGTGCCCGACTCAGTTGCATGAAACTGTGTCATATGCCTGTGCTTTAAGGATGTGTCACACATTCGGGCACGGATCGGGCTGGTTAGCACAATGCCTGCCGCACCATTCTATCGCCACGCCGATTCCACGCCCAAAACCCCTTGACCCGGGTCCTGCCGCGAATCTAAAGTCAAGGGAAGCAATTTTAGACAGAGGGGCCGGACATCGCGACGGCACGCCATTGAATCGGTTCCCCTCTCACTCGGCACCACTTCAACCGGCACACGGCGGAATCGAGCGGATCATGGCCAATGACGACATCGTGATCGTGGGCGGCGGCCTGGCGGGCGCCACGGCAGCCAAGACACTCCGCACCGAGGGCTTCGCCGGGCGCATTTCGGTGCTCGCAGCCGAGTCCCATCCGCCGTACCTGCGGCCGCCGCTGTCAAAGGAGTACCTGCTGGGCAAGGCCGGCGAGGATGCGCTGCCGGTGGTGCCCGAGGACTGGTACGGCGCGAACGACGTCGCCCTCCGCCTCGGCGTGCGGGTCACTGAACTGGACCCGGGCGCCCGGGCCGTGGTCCTGGGCGACGGCGGCCGGCTGAAGTACGCCTCCCTGCTTCTCGCCACGGGAGCGCATCCCCGCAGCATCCCCTTGCCCGGCAGCGATCTCGACGGCGTGAGCACCTTCCGCACAGTGGAAGACAGCCGGCGCCTGCGCGCCCGACTCGCCGATGGCGGCAGCAACGTGGTGATGATCGGGTCCGGCTGGATCGGGATGGAACTGGCCGCCGCTGCCAGCACCTACGGAAATACCGTCACCCTGCTGGGTCTGGAGGACGTGCCGCTGAGCGCGGCTATCGGCCCGGACCTGGGCGGATTTTTCCGCTCGCTCCACGAGGCCCACGGCGTGCGGTTCAGGCTCCCGGCGACCGCTGCCGGAATTCAGGGGCGGTCGGGACGGGTGACCGGGGTGGTGACCGATGCAGGCGAAATCCTGCCCGCTGATCTCGTGGTCGTCGCCGTGGGCGTGGTGCCTGAGCTCAGCCTGGCCGAAGCCGCCGGAATCGTGCTGCGCAACGGCATCCTCACCGACGCGTCGCTGCGGACCTCCGCGTCGGGGATCTTCGCCGCCGGCGACGTCGCCAATGCCCTGCACCCGTTTACCGGGGAGCATTACCGTAGCGAGCACTGGTCCAATGCGCTGAACGGCGGCAAAGTGGCGGCCAAGGCTATGCTCGGCCAGGATGCCGTGCTGGACACGGTTCCGTACTTCTACACCGACCAGTTCGACGTCAGCATGGAGT
>JBKPJW010000175.1:0-4780 GCA_046730875.1 Actinomycetota bacterium
ACCCTGGACTCTCGAGGCTCAGGGCGGTTGGATTGAAACCCGGTCGCACTAGCTTTTCGGTTTTTTTCCAACCGAACGGGAGCGTCAATGGCGCTGCCGTACCAGCTCCGCCAATGTTCGAATTTTTCTTCCGGGCTCAGCCCGGCCGGAACACTGTAGCGTCTGATCGGGTCCTGCGGTGACCCGTCCGGACCGCCGGCAACGACGCTGTCGCGAGATATGTTTTCCATGGGCTTGGGACCTTCCAGCTGACCGAGATCCAATGTGCCCAGTGTGCAACAGCAAGAGTGTTCGTGTTGTACGGGTTGTCGATCGCCAATAGATTCTACCCGCGACCGGTCACCCGGTGCGCCCGCTGGCGGTCAGCAGCATTGCGCGGTGCTGGCCAACGGATCTGTTGTCCGCTGAGGCTAGGTGGAGCCGACAGCAAGCGGTCCACTGGTTCCACCGCCAGTCCGGCGTCGATGGCTCGAAGTGCAATCAGGTAGCGGGGGACCCGGTCCTGGGACTCGCCAAGACCCCCATGTCCCGCCAATACCAGCCCACGGCGGAGGCTTCCCGATGCAGTTAGGGCCGCCTCCGGCAACGCCGGATTATTCGCCTTCGTCGACCGACTGGCGACGATGACGTTCCCGTTGGCCGTACGCCGCCCGAAGAATGTCGTCCTTTGACTCGAATCCCGAGCCCAACGCACCACCGATGAGCGCCGCCGATGTCGTCATCCAGGCGACTTCCATAAAGTCCCAAACATTCACCGGATGCTGCAGGGTCAGCGCCAACAGGACATCGTCGATAGCGAACGCCGCCGCCAGCAGCACGGCTACGAACAGCAGAACGTAGCTGATCACGACGCCGATCATCAACGACCACACTGTAGAAGTGTTATACAAGGAAGCCTTGTACCGTTCGAGGCGATCGTCGCGCCGGGGGCTTTCCCACAGATCGTGTTGGGTGATGATCCAGAACACCATTGAACTGATCGAAAGGACCATCAGCAACGTCAGTCTCGGCGCCCCCAGCAGATCTGCGAGTTGCCAGATTGTGTTCGTGACAAGCGCGAAGGCGCCTGTGGCGATCGCGGCAGCCATTGCGCTTCTCAATCCGAGGGCCAGCCGCCATGGACGGTTCGCCCGCAGCATGCCCGCCAGCAACCGTCCGCGGCCGAGGCGGGTTGCTGAGACGTAGCGGAACCCAATCGGCCCGTCGTCAAGAACAGCGGTCTCGATGCGCCGCGATTGGTGCAGCGAGGGAGGACCGAATTCCCCGGCGTCATCCTCGGGATCGAAGTGGCGGTGCATCGCCCAGCCGAGGTCGGCGACGGCGGTGCGGACCCGGCGATCGATGTTGACGGCACCGAGCGCGGGCAGGGAAACCAGGGAGATCGGCTCCCCGAGCGCAACTTCCGCGACCACAGTCCGGCCCTCGAAACGAATCGGAAGATCGGTCAGGCAGACCATGACATCCCATGCCCGGCGGATCCGGTGCTTCGCCATGGAGTCCAGCATCGGCGCCAACCCATTGCCAGCCGTAAAATCCTGGTAATCGATCACCACGGACCAGTCGTGGCGCTCATCGGCAAGGTTGAGCAGATGGACCACTTCGCGGCCGTTGCGCTCGGCAAACTCGGCCGTGACCTCCGGTTCGGCGAGCACGCCCAGGGTACGGGCACTGATGCGGTTTATGTCGCCCGAACTGTCCGGCACGCCCGGCCTCCTATGGTTCAGTGTCTATGACCAGCGAACTTGATGTCACCGTCGACGTGGACACGGGTTCCCGATGCCTGACTCCGTCGGGTGTGCTCCGGGCCGCCGTGGTTCGTGGGCTGCCAGCTTCCCGTGCTCGCTCGGTGAGGGCCTACCGGTCGCGGCCTCATCCGAGAGTTCCTCTGCCCGCCATGGATGCCGCATTGCCCCGCCTGTCCGGAAGCTGATCACATCCGAATCCGGCGGGCTAACCGACACCGCGCTGACGCGGGTATTCGGGCCGATTGAGGCCGGGCTATGGGACGTGAAAAGGGGCGCCGTGCGGAAGAAGGCGCCATGCGCGCGTTGCGACGTGCAGGTTCAGTCGGGTCTCGGGATCGGCAAGATCGAAGCCGGTGATCTGCCGGATGGACTTCAAACGGTAACGCAGAGTACTTCGATGGATGGTCAGGCTCTGGGCTGTACTGTCATAGTTGCCGCCGTGATCCAGGTACTGGGCCAGGGTCTGCACCAGGTCAGACCCCCGGCTGTCGTCGGCGCGTTGAAGGGTACCGAGCCACTCGTCGATATAGCCGGCAAGATCCGGTTCGCCCCCAGCTGGGACCAAGATACGGTAGATCCCCAGTTGATCAAAGCGGGTGACACCGTAGCGATCGATTGAACCGGCCCGGATGTGCAGCGCGTGCAGGGCTTCCGAGAAGGAGCGCGGGATCTGGGCGACATCTAGGCTTGGACCGCCGATGCCCACGGCCCCGGTGGTACTTCGCAGGGTCTTGGCGACAACGGAAAAGACCTCAGCACCCAACGGATCTCCACGTACCACGGCAACAGCCATGTCCGCGCGCCGTGAAACGAGCGCGGATGAATAGAGTTCCCGGAACGTCCTTCGCAGTGCGACCACGACAGTATCGTCAGTTCGTGGCGGCTGCCACTGCGCCACGATGACGTGCTGCAGGCCGCTGATGTCATATCCCAGTGCCTCCGTACGAAGACCTGCGGTTGCGCCGTCCGTTCCGGACACAAGTTCGTCCACGAGGTCGCGCCCCAGCCTTAGTTCCAGCCGGGCCAGGCTGCGGCGGTGCGACAACTCGACCTCCAAGAGCCGCGTTGCGTACTTCAAAGCGAAGACGTTGCCGGCTGTGACCGGCCTGTCGGTTGCCAGCATGCAAATAGCCCCCAACACCTCGCCGTGCGACAGGGCAAGGGCAACGAGCCTTCGCGGTTCGCGGACTGGTGAGCCGGAGGCGAGCCATAGCTGCGCAGTCCGCGACCTGGCCGCCGCGCCAAGCCTGGGGTAGGGGCGTTTGGACCCGGTCCCCGCCGCCGCGCTAATATGCCCGAACGCGTCCTCGATACAGATGGGCCGCCCCGTCAGCCGTGAAAGTGCCTCCGCCAGGAGTCCTTCCCGGGATTCGCTGTCCCCGAGGTCGGCAGTCGCGCCCTGGTCCAGGGCATCCCGGATCTTGGCGTGTTCTTCAAGCTCACGTACAGTCGCCGAGAGGGACAGGAGACGCTGGTCCATGTCGTCACGGCGGAGCAGCTGACCGGGTGCGTCATTCGCGAGTTCCCCGGGGGATCCTCTGGCATGAGTCGTTCCCGTTGCCCCCGCAGTTGTCCGGAGCTGCATCAGCTGAGGGAGATCCGGAGGGTCGGCGGCGGAGAGCACCAGACACCCGTTCAGCTCGGCATCCTCGCCAACGGTGAACAGCGCATATCGCCAACCCGGTCTGGCGCACGGGAGAACGGAGTCCCTGCCATTGAGGCGCCGGACATCCTGATCCTGAGGCAACGCCGCGCGTTCGGGCACGGGGTTCAACTGGCCATTCACCGCGAGGTAACGGTCATTGACCTCACAGAACGACATGTCCGACACCGCCTGCGCGGCCGTGTTGAGGATTTCCTCTGCGACGCGTCGATCGAACATATTGATCCTCGTCTCTGTCTACAGCAAAGGCGATCTTGCAGGGGATACAAGCCTGGCAGACCGGAATCCGTTTCCTCTGTGATCGAGACGCAGCTCAAGCCGCTTGTCCCGATCACAGAGTTTAGAATCGACCATTTTCGGGTCCCACGGAATGCCGCCCGGAAAATGAACATCGACGCAGGCTATCCAACGCCGTACTTGGCTGGAATCGGCATGCCAGCACCACACAAAACTACGCCCGTATGTCGCCGTTGTTAAGGCACCGTATCTGGCCGGAGGCACGCGAGGCAGATATCAGCGCCAGACAAAGGCTTTATTGGCGCCCAGCCGCATCTGCGTTTCGATCATCCATATGGACGAGGCACGACTTAATGGCCCGGCTACTTGACTGAGGATCGCAAACTTAGTGCCGGGCGTGGTCAGTCATAGCCGGGGGGATCCTCCTGCTGGACTTTCACTGTCCCTCACTCCAACGCGCACCGGTCCATCCCGGAGGAGGCGAAGGTGCTCGTGGATCATTGCCACGGCTGTTGAGCCTTCACCGGCGGCAGCCGTTACGCGCTTCACGGATCCATGCCGAACATCGCCGGCCGCGAACATCCCGGGAACGCTGGTTTCCAGGGGCAGCCGTCTGCGCCCCAGATGGCTGAACTCAGGAGGAAAGTCCTCAAGATCAGCCCCGGTGAGAACAAAGCCGTGGTCATCCAGGGCGACGGTGCCCTGCAGCCATTCTGTGTGCGGCGCGGCCCCGATGAAAATGAAGAGGTATCGGGAGTCGAAGATGCGCTGTTCGCCTGTGGCTCGCAGATCGACGACGATCCGTTCGAGGGCGCCTGAACCGTCCACGCCTACGATGTTGGCCCCCAGCAGTACCTCTATGCCCGGCTGCTCTTCGATCCGGTCCGCGAGGTATCTCGACATGTCCGCGCGGAGGTCCGCCCCGCGCACCACCAGCCGCACTTGTGCTCCCGTGCCAGCCAGGAAAAGCGCGGCCTGTCCCGCGGAGTTTCCGCCGCCGACGACGGTCACGGGCTGCAATCCGCAGAGCCTGGCTTCATGGACGGTGGCGGCGTAGAAGACGCTGATCCCCTCGAATTTCTCCAGCCCGGGGACTGGCAGCCGGCGGTAACGAACCCCGGTTGCGAGCAGCGCT
>JBKPJW010000176.1:0-19352 GCA_046730875.1 Actinomycetota bacterium
GTCGTTAGACGAGTCATGGACAGGAGAGCGTCGTCATGGGCTGCTAACACACTGCCGAAGAGCCCTACGGCAACATCACAGGCTCATGACGCCGCCGCTCGAGCGGCCATCTGCCTCATTAGTGGATCGTTATTGAGAATGACCGTTAGCTGGCCACGACACGCACGAACCGTGCGCGCGTGCCGCCAACGTTGACGTAGGCGTATTGCTGTGAGGTTGGGAACGCGAGGTGGTCACCGGTGTGAAGTTCGGTATCGCCGTCTTCCTGTTCGACGCGGATGGATCCCTCGGAGACGAGGAGCATCTCCGACCATCCCACCGGATCAGGCTCCGCGTCGTAGCGGTCGCCCGGTTCGAGCGTCCATGCCCATAGCTGGGCATCCTTGGCGGCGGGAACGGATGCCAGCAGCACCGCGACGCTGCCTGGTCGGTCTCCTCGCCAGGCAACTTCGCTGATATTTGCGTGGGGTGCTGCAGGTGCCGCAACGAGGTCCACGAAAGTGACACCCAACGCGTCGGCGAGATGATCGAGACCTGTCAGGCTGATATTTGCCTCACCTGCCTCGAGCTTGACGACAGTACGACGACTGATGCCGGCGCGGTCCGCCAGCGCGACCTGGCTGAGTTGAGCCGCCATACGAAAGCGACGCACGTTCGCACTCACATGCTCCAGGACCCCGGCCATTCCCTCAGTTTGCATGTGCACAATTCTGCACCATAGAGTGTGCAGCATGTTGCACACTCGTCCGCGACGGCGCCTGCTCTCCAGACAGGAACTCGCTCTCGTCCTCATCACGGCCGTGTGGGGGGCGACGTTCCTCGTCGTTCACATCGCCGTGCAATACAGCGGACCGTGGTTCTTTGTCGGCATGCGGTTCATAACCGCCGGCATCATCAGCGCGCTCCTTTTCGCGCGCATCCTCTCTGGCATCACCTGGAAAGAGATCGCGGCAGGCTCAGTCATCGGCGTGATGATCTTCCTCGGTTACGGACTACAAACCGTCGGTCTTCAAACGATCAACAGCAGCACCTCCGCATTCGTCACAGCCCTCTACGTTCCGCTTGTTCCGATTCTGCAGTGGATGGTGTTCAAAAAGCCGCCGCGGTTTCCCACTTGGATCGGCGTCGGGCTTGCCTTCGTCGGTCTCGTGCTGCTCGCCGATCCAGGGAGTGTCGGTTTCAGCTTCGGCTCCGGGGAGATCGTGACGGTCGTCAGCACCCTTCCGATGGCAGCGGAGATCATCCTCATCGGCTGGTTCGCGGGCAAGGTGAACCTCGGCAGGGTGACCGTCGTGCAGTTGCTCGTCGCGGGACTACTAGGCTTCCTGGCCGTGCCGATCGTCGGAGAGGAGCTGCCCGCATTCTCCTGGCTGTGGGTGGGAGCGGCGGTCGCCCTCGGGGCTGCGAGCTGCCTCATCCAGCTCACGATGAACTGGGCCCAGCGATCCGTCTCGCCGACACGAGCAACGATCATCTACGCCGCCGAGCCCGTATGGGCTGCCATCATCGGCCGAGTAGCGGGTGACCGGCTTCCTCCGATCGCTATCGCCGGGGCCGTGTGCATTGTCGCTGGCGCCCTCGTCAGCGAACTCAAACCCCGCAAACGCAACGACGCCAATACCTCATGGGACCCCTCACAGGGTGTCGAAAATCCAGCCTCCCTCCTCCCCCAGCTTGAGCGAACGGACTAATGCATGCCTCTGCCCACGACTGACACCACCGTCACGTACCCGGACGGCGCGACCACCTCCACCGGAACCGTGCTCCACGTTGAGTCTCTCTCCGATGGACGATCCGCGGTCCTCCTCGACACCACGGCATTCCATCCGGTCGACACGGCATGGCCTGACCAGCCCGCCGACCGCGGCACGATCACCACTACGACAGGCGCACAACCGGTCGTGGACGCCGTCACCGGCGGCATCCGCAACGGCAAACTCCACCTTGGCGCGGACATGCCCGTCCGGACAGGAACCGAAGGATGGACCTTTGTGGTCGCCCACATCATCGAAGGCCAACCACCCGCGGTCAGCGAGTCCGCACAGATCGACGTCGACCAGGACCACCGCGCGGCCCTCTCCGCGGCACACACCGCCTGCCACCTCGCCGCACTTGCCCTCGACTCCGCACTGTCAGCGGCGTGGAGCAAGCCCGCACCCACAGACGCACTGGGAAACCCGGCCTTCGACGCACTGGCCATCCAGCGTTCGCGCATCGACGCCCACCGATCCACGGACACCTACCGCATTGGAAAATCTCTACGCCGCAAGGGATTCGCTCCCAGCTCACTCGATAACCCCTCCGCCGTCGCTGAACGTGTCAACGCCCAGCTCGCCCAGTGGATCCAAGCCGGCGGCGCCGTGCGGATCGAACGAGACGACCCTGCTCTTTCTGCCCGGCGCACCTGGGTCTGCGAACTCCCCGAGGGACGCACCAACATCCCCTGCGGCGGCACCCACCTCCACGACCTCGCCGAACTCTCCGGCATCACCGCATCGCTCACCACAGCAGAAATCGACGGTGGACTCGAACTGATCCTGGAAACGGTCTCCACCACGACCTGAATCACCCGCACAACGGGCGACGTCAGGCGTCCGGTCTCAAACGGTCGTTTTGACGTGGGGGAAGAGGGAAGCCGGGTGCAATTCTCACCCGGCTTCCCTCTTTCTGGCCCGGTTCCCGCGTTTTAGCGCTTCTGCCGCCTCGGCTACGGCGGGTCCCGCAATGCGCGGGGTAGCCTGCGCAGCATGGTGAGTTACTGGGTGCCGCCCCTAGGTTCGTCCTCGAGGTCCTTGGGCGCCGTGAGATCCATCTCGAGCAGCGGCACTACTTTGGACTTGGTGATGTAGCGGTGAGCCAGCCATAGAACGATGAAGACTGGCAACCCGATGTAGGAGGAAAGCACCTCCATGGTCCGTCCGGCAAGCACAGCCTCGTAGTTCTGTCCCGCGATTACCAGTATGAGCAGGGCGAAGGCCAGCAGTGGGCCAATGGGGAACAGGGATGCTTTGTACGGCAGGTCGCTGACTTTATTTCCCTGGGCTAGGAAGCCGCGCCTGAAACGGTAGTGGGAGACCGCGATTCCCGCCCAGACGATGAAGCCGCATAGGCCCGACATGTTCAGCAGCCAGGAGTAGGCTGCACCCTGACCGACGATTGCGGAGAGGAACCCGAAGAGTCCCACGGCCGCGGTCGCGAGCAACGCCGCGATCGGCACACCACGCGCATTGGTTCGGCCGAAGATCTTCGGGGCCATGCCGTCATGGGCCATGGCGTAAAGCATCCGGGTGGAGGCATATAGTCCGGAGTTGCCGGCGGACAGGATTGCGGTCAGGATCACGGCGTTCATCAAGGCCGCCGCAAAGGCGATTCCCGCGCGAGAGAAGACCAGGGCAAAGGGCGATGCTGCAATATCGGTCTCGCCGGAGGCCAGCAGGCTCGGATCGGTGAACGGGATGAGGCAGCCGATGATAAAGATGGCACCGATGTAGAAAAGCATGATGCGCCAGAAGACAGTGCGGATAGCCTTCGGCACTTCGCGGCGCGGGTTCTTCGCTTCGCCGGCGGCAACTCCTACGAGCTCGGTGCCCTGGAAGGAGAACCCGGCAACCATGAAGACCGAGATGATCGAGACCCAACCCCCGTGGAACACGTCATCGCGGTTTTCCCAGTTGCTCAGTCCCGGAGAGTTATCGCCGAGGATGCCGAAAATCATCAGCACGCCGGCGATCAGGAAGAGCACCACTGCGCTGACCTTGATCAGTGAGAGCCAGAACTCCGACTCACCAAAGGACTTCGCCGAGAGGGCATTGAGCCCGGTCAGCACCAGCAGGAAGATCCCGGCCCACACCCATCCTGGGACCCCCGGGAACCAGAAGTCCATGATGATTCCGGCCGCGACCAGCTCGGCGGCCACCGTGATGGCCCAATTGAACCAATAGTTCCAGCCGATCGCGAACCCAAAGGACGGGGAGACGAAACGGGTGGCAAAGGACTGGAAAGAACCGGCGACCGGAATTTTGGCCGACATCTCGCCCAGTGACTGCATCAACAGGAACACCATCAGCCCGACCAGTGCGTAGGCGGCCAACGCACCGCCGGGACCCGCCTGGGAAATGGTGCTGCCCGAGGCCACAAACAGCCCGGTACCTATCGCACCGCCGATAGCGATCATCTGCAGGTGGCGGTGGTTTAGCCCGCGCTTGAGTTCGTTGGTGGTTTCGCCGGAAGCGCGATCCGCCCCTATCGCAAGGGAGGACCCCTGTTGTGCTGTTTCATCGGGCTTGATTTCTACGAAAGTTCCGCTCGGTGGTGTCATGCAACACCACCACCCAGGGGTATCGATGCGGGCCGAGTCGGGTTCCCGGTGCCAACAGTGGCCCGACCGGTGCAGGCTTCTGCGACTGCTGGGTCGAGCACGTAGGCCTTAGCGTTCCCACGCGGTACTGCTTGCGTGGTGGTGGACCCCGAGCTAAGAACCAGTTCTGAACCGGAGCAAAGACCGGTTTCAGGGGTATCGGGAGCAATAGCCCGATCACTTATTTGCGTGTGGGAGCCAAGTGCCATGGTGCCTCCGGAAAGGTAGCTGCGGTGAATTTAAGCCTTCCGAAGCCCCTAGGCCCGGAAGGACGGTGATCAAGCTAACACACGTAAAGGACGCGACATTTGGCGTGGCGAATGTTGCACGTCCGACGCGTCAAGTACTTAGGCATAGGCATGGATTATCCGATCTGAGCATAAGAGTTGCTGATTTGATATCGCTCGGTGACTAAGCTGCTCTGATGTTCTGCTAGTAGTAAGGCAGCCGGCGTAAGGCGAATGATGCCCGGGTAAAGATGAACAAGAGGTGTCGGAGCCTCTCGTCAAGCAGGACGTCCACCTCGGTTTCGCCTCATAAACTCGCCCCAACGGAAGCCCTTTTGGTTTAAACCGACCGGCCGCGATGAAGGCGGCGAGTAAGGCCATCAAACGCATCTTGTCGAGTTGGTATCCAGAGGCTGCCGCACGGGCCCCGATCAGCAAACACTCTGCCTGTGCCAGGCGCAGAAGGAGCCCTCATCACGTAAACCAGGAAGATCGCCAGGAATCCGGCAGGCGCACTGCGTCCGCGAGGCCGACAACGCCTGAGTAGGGCCATGCAACCTTTGTGGGCTGGCCGGCCTGCCGGTCAGCAACACCAAAAGAGCGGCGCGTAGCCCGTCGGCACGTGGCACCGCGAGACGGCGGTGCAGGACCTCAGCGAGAACCCAGGAAGGCTCCGCCCACGTAGGGCTCGCTGCAGAGGCTAAAGACTCCGGTGGTGTTCGATGAGCCAGCGCGCCATCTGCTGGGCACGCTTGGATGCAAGGAGGTCACCTTCGGTGGCCGAGATGATGGAGCCTTTCATCAGGATGTGCCAGGATCGCGCAAATTCCTCGGGACGGTCCAGCCCGGCCTCCTCGGCCAGAGCCTGGATGTGGCCCCTAATGCGGGTGAGGTAATCGATACTCGCCTTGCCCAATGGGTGCCCGGGGCCCATCTCCAGCAGGACGTTAATGAACGAGCACGCTTCGAAGTCGTCACGCTGGAACCAGTCCCCGAACACGTCGAAGACGGCGAGCAGCTGCTCCTCGGGGCTGGTGCCGCGTCGCCTGGCCTCGGAAACGATCAGATCCACCGTCCATACCTGGTCGCGGAGTTCCAGGAAGGCAAGCACCAGGGCGTCCTTGGACGGGAAATGGCGGTAGAAAGTTGCCTTCGAGACGCCCGAACTGCTGATCAGCTCGTTGACCCCGACGCTGCGGATGCCGCGACGGGAGAACAGCTCGTAGGCCGTAGCAAGAATTCGGTCCACCGCATCGTCGCGGCCGGCCATGGCCGTGGCCGGCAACAACGTGGGACCGGCGGGATCGTAGGCAGTCATGATGAAAAGAATTTTACACTGGCCCGGGGCGAACAGACCGGTCTGCCCCGCAACTAGATGCGGGTGCAAACGTCTCGGACGCTCATTGGTCTGCCTCCAGGATCAGGCCCGCTCAGAAATGCATGACACGCTCGCCCTCGTAACGTGCCGAAAAACGGCCGTCCAATGACTGGACAAGGCTGCGGAGGGTGGCGGTTTCGTGGGTGTTGTTTGCCAAGCGGACGATTGCTGAAGCCGTATGGGCCAGCTTGATGTTGTGGTGCTGGCTGTACGCGGAGAGGCGTTCAAAGGCGGCATCTGAGCCTATGTTGAGGATTCCCATAAGTATGCCCTTGGCCTGTTCGATCAGGCCCCGCGTGCCAATCGCACCCGCTATGGCCTCGCGGGCGGACCGGTCCGTTTCCAACCGAACCGTCCTGGTGAGATCCAGGATGAATCCGTCGACGAAGAGCACTTTCCCGTCACCATCCGCCACGCCTTCTCCCGCTGTCAAGACTCGGCGTTCCCGCTTGCGCGCGTCGAAGAGCCGATGGTAGTTGGCGAAAAAACCGCCAACACGGCTCGCGTCCTCGAAGTTTTTTCTGCACTGCTTCCTGTCGTCCGGATGCACGTGCGACATGAGCAGGTCCTCCGTGGGCACCACTTCACCGCGGTGATAGCCGTGAATTTGGTAGACCTGTTCCGACCACTGCAGCTCCCCTGAGGCCACGTCGTAGCGGAAGGTCCCCCCGGGGCAGTCCTCGCCGGCCAAGGCGCTTGAATAGGCCTGCAGCGCCTTAAGCTGGGTCGTGGACATGATCCCCCGCCCTGTCAGCACGGGCTGAGTCGGGCCGGTGCGGTCTGCGCCCCGAGGGCCTGCCGCCACCGCGCAATCATTTGCCGGTTCCGGGTCACGGCCCGTGCGCCGAGAAAGCGCGCCGCGGAAGGAATGCGGATCCGCGGCGGCGTAATTTCCCTCACCAGCCCCATACCGGCATACTCCCGTACTGCGGCAATCCCCGCCACCGCCGCTCGCCTGTCAGGGAAGGGCCTGGACACGGCCATCACGGTCCCGTCCGGGGCAGTCAGTCGAAATCGGTAGGAAGTGTCGGAATCGGTGAACAGTTCGAACATGCCTGTCATAGAACCCCTCCTGGAAGCCGGACCCTGATTGTCCCCGGCGACGCCGTTGTCACCGGGAACAGCCTGAACCCACCCTTACGATGCCAAACGCCCGCAGCAGTTCCCCGCAGGGCCGGATCGAATTGATGAATTCATGAAAGTCTGAACTATGCTGCGCATCCGCGCAAGGGGTGGCCCAATTACCATCGTCGGCGGCGACACGGCACCCGACCGGCGCTACGATATATGTGCTGCATGTTCAGTTGCGCGGGTCGCGAGACAGACTTTTCTGTCTCGCACGTGCTAGTTTCCTCTCGGCGGGTTCCGCGCACACGCGCGGCTCAGAATATTTGAATGTGAAGGAGGGAGGTCCCGATGTCCGATGATCTTCCCGCAAGCCTGGTCCCGAGCGACGTGAAGGCCGAACTTTTCAAGTCCATGGGACACCCGGCACGTATCCAGCTACTGGAAATGCTCGCTGACGGACCCGTTGCCGTGAGCAGGCTCCGTGACAACACGGGCCTGGAGCCATCGAACCTCTCCCAGCACCTGAGCCTGCTCCGCCGCCAGCGCCTGATTGTCCCGTCACGGCGGGACGGGCGACTGTTTTATGAGCTGGCCAGCCCCGAGGTAAACGTCCTGATGGCGGCCGCCCGATCTCTACTCGGCACCCTTCTCCACACGACGCGCCTGACCCTGAGCCCGCTGACTGAAGCGCCCCGGGAAGAAGTACTCCGCTAAGTGCAGGTACGGGGGTTAGGCGGGCTCCCTGGCGGAGGTCGACGTCGACCCCCGGCTCCGTTTCTACCCGGTCGGCTGAGGCGGACTCGCCGCGATTCCGCGGCGGCAGTTCCAGGGCATTCGTTCTCGATCCAAATCGCGGCCGTCCCGCAACATTCCCGTCCCGGACGCCTGCGGTCGCGCTCCAGCTGGAGCTGCCCGACGTAGAGTGTGGACATCAGGGAGAGACCGGCCGGGAATCGGCCGGGTCAGGTGAATTTTTGGGGGCAAAGAACATGGCTCACGCCGAAAACCAAACCACCATCAGCCGGGCACCGGAGGACGTCTATGCGTTCCTTGCCGATGGGCTGAACAATGCCAAGTGGCGCTCAGGCATACAGAGCATCGCCCTCAAGAGCGGAACGCCCGGCGACGTAGGTGCCGTGTACAGCCAGATCCTCACAGGTCCGGGCGGCCGGCCCATCACCGGTGATTACGAAATCACCACCGCGGACCCCGGAAAGCAGCTGGCCTTCCAGGTTGTGGCCGGACCGGCCCGACCGGCCGGTACCTACCGGCTCAGCGAAGCGCCGGGCGGAACGACCGTTCTGTTCAGTCTGGATCTACAGCCCAAGGGACTTATGAAATTAGTGGGCCCGGTAATTATCCGCACCATGAACGCCGAGGTGGCACAACTGCGCAACCTCAAGAGCGTGCTCGAATCTGTGTAGCAGGGGCCGTCGGACCGGTCCTGCAGCTGCCGGTGCTGGCCGGCAGCTAGCGGGGCAGGGCCCTAGCCCTCGCACTCAATGCAGTACGAGTGGCCGGCCTTCTGCCGGGCGAGCTGGGACCGGTGCCGAACCAGGAAACACGAGTAGCAGGTGAACTCATCCTCGGCCTGGGGGATGACCTGGACGATCAGCTCCTCGGAGACGAACTCACCGCCGGGGACACTGCTGTCATCCAGTGCGTCGGCCTCATCAAGTTCACGGACCACGCTGCGGGCATCAGGGGCGTTGGCGGACTGCAGCGCCTCCAGGGAGCTGTCTTGTGATTCCTTGACGTCGGAACGTACTTCGTCGTAATCGGTTGCCACGAGGGTAATTCTCTTTTCTGGCGGTTTTGTTCTGACAGACATGCAACATACACCATGACCGGGGTATTCCCCTGCCTGCGGAACGGCCGGTCGCGCCGGAGACCAAAGAAATCCCGTCCGACATAACGCTGATCCGATCAGCGCAACGCACGGGACACCTCAGATGCCGGAGTAACGGCCTGTCCGGTCAGTGGCGCGAGCGGGCGGGCGGGCGCCTGAAGACTCTCAGGCCGTCACCATTGCAGCACATTACCCGGCCCAGCCCGTCATCCTGGATGACCCAGAAGACGCTGCGGTCGATGGCGATCATGTCGATCCGTCCCGACGCCACAGGCTCCGCGTGGCGGTAGACCGCGACGTCATCCGCGCGGGAGAGCTTGGACCAGTCCGGAATGGGGTCCGCCGCGGGGGCGTGTTCCGCCGGCGAAGTCGGGTGTCGATGTGTGGTCAGCATTGGTTGTCCTTGTTCGGTGCGCTCTGCGAATGCAGCGGGGCGGCGGAATATTCGGGGGAAGGGTGTGTCTCAGGAAAAAACGGACGGGCCGGATGCCGTGTGGGGCGTCCGACCCGTCCGTTCATCGGCTGGAGCTGGTGGGCGGCTTGCGCCGCAGGCGATTTGAGCCGCCAGGAGCGGCGGGCTAGGCGTGGGCTCCGTCCGCCTTCACGGCCAGGACCGGACGGTCCGCCTGCATTAGGATGCGCTGGGCATGGCTGCCCAGGATGAATTTGCCCACCTGTGAGCGGTGCCTCAGGCCTATGACGATGAGGGATGCATCTACTTCGCGGGCAACGTCCAGAAATTCATCGGCAAGGTCGTCGCGGTACGGCGGCTGGATCACTGTTGCCCTGACCCCGGCTTCCGTGGCCCGGCGTCCGGCCTGCTCCAGGACGTCGACGGCAGCAACAGACTTGTCTACCAGGGCACCTTCGCGTGCGGAGTTAACGATGACAAGGTCTTCATTCCTGAGCACAGCTTCGGCAATGCCGGCGGTCAACGCGGCCTCCCCGGCGGGTGTGGGGACGAAACCGACGATGATGCTCATACCTTCTCCTTGATTTTCGTGGTGGCAGACTGTTCGATTGCAGCGGTTTTGCGTTTGGCCAGCATGGTCCGGATGCCCGGAAGCACGGCTACCAGGACGAACACGATGAGCAGGGTCGCTGAGATGGGGCGGCTGAAGAAGCCCGTAGGATCGCCGCCGAACACCAGAAGGGAACGGCGCAGGGAGCTTTCCAGCAGGGATCCGAGGACGAAGGCAAGGACCAGGGGGCCCGGCTCGAACCCGAATTTCTTCATGAGGTAGCCGATGATGCCGAAGACAATGACGAGCGTGACGTCGAACATGCTGTTGTTGATCGTGTAGGCGCCCAGGAGAGTAATCAGCGCCGTGACGGGTGCAAGGATCGCGGCCCGGACGCGGAGGATCTTCACGAACAGGCCCACCAACGGCAGGCTCATGATCAGCAGCAGGATGTTGCCGATATACATGGAGTTCACGACGCCCCAGAAGAGGTCCGGGTTTTCCTCGACGAGCTGCGGGCCAGGCGTCACACCCTGAATGAGCAAAGCACCGAACATCAGTGCCATGGTGGCGTTGGCCGGGATGCCGAGGGTCAGCAGCGGGATGAACGAGGAAGTGGCGGCGGCATTGTTCGCCGTTTCCGGTCCCGCAACGCCCTCCGGGGCTCCCTTGCCGAATCGTTCGGGCTGCTTGGCCCGCTTTTTCTCCATGGCGTAAGAGGCCATGGAGGCGATCGTCGCACCGCCGCCCGGCAGGATGCCGAGAAAGAAGCCAAGGACGGAGCCGCGTCCGATTGCACCGGACGCCTGCTTCAGGTCTGTCCGTGAGGGCCAGACGTTCGTGACCTTGGAGGGTGCTTTGGCGGCGCGGTGGCGGTCCTCGAGGTTGTAGAGGATTTCGCCCAGGCCGAAGATGCCCATGGCAATCGGCACGAAGTCGATTCCGTCGGCCAGTTCCAGGCTGCCGAAGGTGAAGCGGCTTTCGCCCGTGAAGATGTCCCGGCCGACCGTTGCCAGCAGCAGTCCGAGGGCTGCGGCGATAAGCGCCTTGGTTTTGGAACCACTGCTGATCGTGGCGACGAGCAAGATGCCCAGCAGGGCCAGGGCGGAGTATTCTGCCGGCCCGAAGTCCAGGGCGAAGCTGGCCACCACGGGAGCGAGGAAGGTCAGTCCGATGATGGCGGCGGTGCCGCCGATGAACGAGCCGATGGACGCCAGGCCTAGTGCGGTGCCGGCCTTGCCCTGTTTTGCCATCTGGTAGCCGTCGAAAACGGTGACCACGGACGATGCCTCGCCGGGAAGCTTCAGGAGCACGGAGGTGATGGTGCCGCCGTACTGCGCTCCGTAGAAGATGCCGGCCAGCATGATGATGGCAGTGACGGGCTCGACGTTGTAGGTCAGCGGCAGCAGGATGGCGATGGTTGCCGCGGGCCCCAGACCGGGCAGGACGCCGATCAGCATGCCGATGACGACGCCGATCAGGCAGTACAGGAGGTTGGTCGGCTCCAGGACAACGGCGAAGCCGTTGATCACGGGATTTAGAAAATCCACGGGGGTCTCCTAGAAGAGGTGGGGAATGGAGGTGTTGAGGGCCAGGACAAAGATTCCGTAGAAGGCCACGACGACGAGGATGCTGACCACAATGGTGGAGCGCCAGGTTTCGCCGCCGAGGAACCGCATCCAGATGACGCAGAGGACGAGGGCGGGCAGTTCAAATCCGATCACGGGCATCAGTGCCACCATGAGGGCCAGCGTCACCAAGCCGGTGAGCGGCGCCGTGGACATGCGGGTGAACTTCTCCGCGTCCCGATTGTGCCGCCCAATGATCAACTGGAAGAGTCCCAGGACTACCATGACGCAGCTGATCATGAAGGGCCAGAGTCCTGGCTGTGGCGCGGCCGGGGTACCTAGTCCCATCGCAACGGACAGGACAAGGGCGCCGGTCCCGACACCGAGCACCACCAGCGAGGAAGCGGTGTTGGCCAGCGCTCCGGCCCCAGGAGGCTTTTCGTCCTCCCACTGCGCGGCGAGCTGCTCCGGCGTGAGGTCCTCGGGAAAGTCGTCCGTCAGGGCTTCGGGGGCGTTTCCGCCGGAAGGGGCCGCCGAGCGGCGTCCCCCTCCGGCGGGCACTGGGGGTGTAGCGGTCACTGGGATCACTTCGTTCCGCTGAGGCTGATGTCGTGCTTCTCCACCAGGGCCTTGTACTTGGCGGCGTAGTCCTTCCACTGCTTGACAACTTCCTCGCCAGAGATTTCTTTCGGGGTCAGCATGTTCTTCTCGTTGAATGACTTGTATGCCTCCGACTTGAAGGTCTCCTGGAACGCCGCGAGCAGCTTGTCCTTGACGTCCTGGGGCGTGCCCTTGGGAGCCGCGACGGCGCGGTACTGGGCTACGGGAACGTCGTACCCGGATTCCTTGGCCGTGGGCGTGTCCGGGAGGAAGGAGTTCCGTTCCTCGGAGAAGACCAGCAGTGGCGCCACCTTTCCGGCCTTGATCTGCGGCATCGCTTCCCCGAGCTGGATCGTGGTCAGTTCCACCTGGTTCCCGAGCACGGCGGTCAGGGCCGGCTTGCCGCTGTCAAAGGGCACGTCGGTACCCTGAACGTTTGCCTGCTTGAAAAGCACGGTCTGGGCCAACTGGCTGCCGGTGCCCACGCCGGTGGTGCCGAAGGTGATGTTGCGCCCTGCCCCGGTCACATCCTTGATGGTTTTGAAGCCCGATTTCTCGCTGGCCACCAGCACATAGTCGTCCTGGGACAATCCTGCGAGGACATCGAAATCATCGATGCTCACTGCCTCATCAGCGGTGACGGCCAAAGGTGTAATGGTGATGAGTGAGGCGTTGAGCAGGACCAGGTTCTGGCCGTCCGCCGGCTTGCCAGCTACCTCTTTGCTGGCCAAGGCGCCGTTGGCGCCGGGTTTGTTGACCACGGGCATGGGCTTGCCGAGGGTCTTCGATGCACCTTCGGAGATGGCGCGTGCGATCAGGTCGGTGCTGCCGCCAGGCGCCTGGCCCACGGTGAGGTTGATCGGGCCAGTTGGGTACTTGGATGAATCCGTGTTGCCGCCGGCAACATTGCCGCAGGCCGTCAACGCCAGGAGCGTCACGGCGGAGGCCGCACCGAGTACGGCGCGGCGCGAAGGGAAGTGCTTCATTGGAACTCCTCATTGATGGTCAGGGCCAGAGCCCGAAAGCATGTGAACCGCGTCACTGGCGATTCGCTGTGTCGAGTGTAGGGAGCGAGTATGATGCATGTCTAAGCCCAAATATGCATCGAGTAATACCTGGAAGGCATCATGTTTACCTTTGACCAGCTGGCTGGGTTCATTGCCGTGGCAGAAGAACTTCACTTTGGCCGCGCCGCCGGACGGCTGAACATGACCCAGCCCCCGCTGAGCCGGCAGATCCAGAAACTGGAGAAGGCCGTCGGCGCCGAACTGCTGGAACGGGACAACCGCAAGGTCCAACTGACGCCGGCGGGAAGTGCCTTCCTGGAAGAGGCCAGACGGTTGCTGGCCCTCGCGGAACGTGCCCCCGTCACCGCCCGCCGCATCGCGTCGGGCCGCTCCGGGCTCCTGCGGATCGGCTTCACCGCCGCCAGCGGTTTCAGTATTTTGGGCCCCTTACTGGAGGAGATTTCGGCGATCCTCCCCGACGTCGACGTCGACCTGCAGGAGCTGGTGACCGGCGAGCAGATCCAGGCCCTTGAGACAGGGGAGCTGGACCTGGGGCTGGCCCGCCCGCCCTTCGACAAGGAGGTTTTCGACTCGCGGCTCCTGTACCGCGAATCCATGATGGTCGCCGTTCCCGCCGGTCACCCGCTGTCCCGCCGCGGCGGAAGCGTCGGGACCGACGACCTCAAGGATGAGGCCATCATCATGCATTCGCCGCTGCAGGCCCGGTACTTCTATGACCTCGTGGTCCGGATGCTGCCGGTGCAGCACGGGAATGTGGTCCACACCGTCAGCCAGATCCTGACCATGGTCTCGCTTGTGGCCGCCAAACGTGGCGTCGCCTTCGTCCCGCGGTCCGCCACCGCGCTGGGGATCGCAGGAGTGGAATACCTCCCCCTGGAAAGCAGTCACGGCGAGCCAGTGGAGCTCCACGCCATCTGGAGCCGGAAGGTGACTAATCCCGCACTGTCCCGGCTGCTGGGCACCCTGGACTTCCAGCTGGACTGAACCACTCCCAATGCACTCAAGGTATCAATGCATTCAATAATGCACTTGGACAGGCATGAGGCGGCAAACCTAGTCTGAAGGGGAACCGCACTTCCCCGCCGACTCGGCACATAACCGGAGGACCTTACCGTGGCAAAATACACACCCCAGGAACTGGCGAACGTCCTCAAGGACGGTCTGCTCTCCTTCCCCGTTACCTCGTTCGATGCAGCGCTGCAGTTCGACGAGGAGAACTACCGCAAGCACCTCGCCTGGCAGGCCAGCTTCCCGGTGGCCGGCCTCTTCGCGGCCGGCGGAACCGGCGAAGGCTTCTCGCTGACTCCGGCCGAATCAGAGCGCGTGGTCCGTGCCGCCGTCGAGGAAGTCGGCGGCATTGTCCCGGTCCTGGCCTCCGCCGGCGGATCGACCGCCCAAGCCGTCGAAAACGCCCGGGCCGCCGAGGCCGCCGGTGCCGAGGGCATCCTGCTGCTCCCGCCCTACCTGACCGAAGCGGACCAGGGCGGCCTGATCGACCATGTCAGCGCCATCTGCCGGTCCACTTCCCTCGGCGTCATCATCTACAACCGTGCGAACGCGATCTACAAGGACACCACCGTAGCCACGCTGGCCGACCGCCATGAAAACCTGATCGGATTCAAGGACGGCGTCGGGGACCTCGAACACGATGCCCGTGTCTACGCCAAGCTCGGCGACCGCCTGTTCTACCTCGGCGGCCTCCCCACGGCCGAAACCTTCGCGCTGCCGCTCCTGCAGCTGGGAATGAGCACCTACTCCAGCGCCATGTACAACTTCGTTCCGCAGTTCGCCCTGGACTTCTACCAGGACGTCCGCAACAACGACCGCGTGGCCGTGAACAAGAAGCTCAACGAATTCGTCATTCCGTACCTGGACATCCGCGACCGGGTCAAGGGCTACTCCGTCTCCATCGTCAAGGGCGGCCTTGACGCGATCGGCCGCTCGGCCGGTGGAGTCCGCCCCCCGCTGCAGAACCTGGCTCCCCAGGACCTCGCGGACCTTAAAGCGCTCATCGCCTCCGTCTCCTGATCCGTCCTCTCCTGATCGACCCTTTCTTAGGAGGAACACTGTGACCCTCACCGGACACTCCCTGATTGCAGGGCGGCCGGTCCCCGGCGAAGGCAAAACCGCCTTCGGCTTCGACCCCGCCACCAACGAACAGCTCGCCCCCGCCTACACGCTGATCACCGAGGAACAGCTCAAGGCCGCAACCTCGGCTGCCGCGGAGGCCTTCGAGTCCTTCAGCACGCTGGACCCCGATACCCACGCCGCATTCCTGGACGCGATCGCGGACAACATCGAGGCCATCGGCGACGAACTGACCATCCGCGCCGGCCGGGAAACCGGACTGCCGGCAGCCCGCCTGCAGGGCGAGCGGGCACGCACCACCGGCCAGCTGAGGCTCTTCGCCAACGTCGTCCGCCAGGGCGACTTCCGCGGCGTCAGGATCGATCCGGCCCTGCCGGACCGTACTCCCCTGCCCCGCGCCGACATCCGCCAGCGGCAGATCCCGCTCGGCCCGGTGGCCGTGTTCGGCGCCAGCAACTTCCCGCTGGCCTTCTCGACGGCGGGCGGAGACACCGCGTCGGCCCTCGCCGCCGGCTGCCCCGTGGTCTTCAAGGCCCACAACGCCCACCCCGGCACCAGCGAACTGGTGGGCCAGGCCATTGTGAAAGCCGTCAAGGAAATCGGCCTTCACCCCGGCGTGTTCTCCCTGATCTACGGCCCCGGATCCAGCATCGGCCGGGCCCTCGTGGCGGACCCGGCCATCAAGGCCGTCGGCTTCACCGGCTCCCAGGCCGCCGGCGTCGCCCTGATGCGCACGGCGGCCGCGCGTCCCGAGCCCATCCCCGTCTACGCGGAAATGTCCTCGCTCAACCCGGTCTTCGTCTTCCCGGGCGCCCTGAACGGCTCCGCGGAACAAATCGACGCGCTGGCCCGGCAGTACGTCACCGCCGTCACCGGCAGCTCCGGGCAGCTCTGCACCTCCCCCGGCCTGCTGTTCGCCCCCGCTGGTGAGGCAGGCGACAAACTGGCCGCCGCCGTCGGGCGGGCCGTTACCGCGTGTAGCGGCCAGACCATGCTGACCGAAGGCATTGCCGCTTCCTGGAACTCTGGAGCAGCGGCGCTCGGCGGCGCCGAGAACGTCAGCGTTGTCGGACAAGGCACCGAAGGTGCCACCAGGAACGCGCCCGCGCCCACCATCTTTGGCACCGACATCGCAGACTTCGTGTCCAACGATGTGCTCCACGCTGAAATCTTCGGTGCGGCCAGCCTGGTGATCCGCTACTCCACTGCCGAGGAACTCATCGAGGCGACCAGGCGGATCGAAGGTCAGCTCACCGCTTCGCTGCAGCTCACCGAACAGGACTATCCGACGGCGGCACGCCTCCTGCCGGCACTCGAGCAGAAAGTTGGCCGAATCATCGTCAACGGCTGGCCCACCGGCGTCGAAGTGGGCCACGCCATGGTCCACGGCGGCCCCTTCCCCGCCACCTCGGACACCCGGACCACCTCCGTGGGCACGCTGGCCATCAACCGGTTCCTGCGGCCCGTCGCCTACCAGAACCTGCCGCAGGAACTGCTCCCGGCGTCGCTGCAGGATCCCAACCCCTGGCGGCTGAACCGCCGGATCGACGGCGTCGTTCAGGCCGCAGCAGAAGAGGCCGCAACAGAGAAAGCAGAGGTCCACGCGTGAGCCAGCAGCCCACCATTGCCCGCGTTGAAGTGGTCCCGGTCGCCGGGCACGACAGCATGCTGATGAATCTCAGCGGCGCGCACGGCCCGTTCTTCACCCGCAACATCGTTCTCATTACCGATTCGGAAGGCCGCACCGGCCTGGGCGAAGTGCCGGGCGGGGAGAAGATCCGCACCACCATCGAAGAGGCCGGCGCCTTCCTGACCGGCCAGCCGGTGGCCCGCTACCGCTCCCTGCTGCGGGACGTCGCGGCGGAGTTCGCCGACCGCGACGCCGGCGGCCGCGGCCTGCAGACCTTCGACCTGCGCACCACCGTCCACGCCGTCACCGCGGTGGAATCCGCCCTGCTGGACCTGCACGGGCAGTTCCTGGGAGTTCCCGTCGCGGAACTGCTCGGCGACGGCCAGCAGCGCAGCTCGGTACCCATGCTCGGCTATCTGTTCTTCATCGGCGACCACAGCAGGACGGATTTGCCGTACCTGGTGGAAGAGGCACCGGCCGACCGTTGGGAAAAGCTCCGCCGGCAGGAAGCCATGACGCCCGGGGCCGTGGTGGCCCTGGCCGAAGCGGCCCAGGAACGGTATGGCTTCAGCGACTTCAAACTCAAGGGCGGCGTGCTCTCCGGCGACGACGAGGTGGACGTGGTGACGGCCCTGGCCAAGCGCTTCCCGGAAGCGCGGGTCACCCTCGATCCCAACGGCGGCTGGCTCCTGGACGAAGCCATCCGGCTGGGCAAACGCATGCAGGGCGTTGTGGCGTATGCCGAAGACCCCTGCGGCGCGGAAGGCCGCTTCTCCGGACGCGAGGTCATGGCCGAATTCCGCCGCGCCACCGGGCTGAAGACCGCCACAAACATGATTGCCACGGACTGGCGTGAAATGTCCCATGCCATCCGCAGCAACGCCGTCGACATTCCGCTGGCCGATCCGCACTTCTGGACCATGCACGGCTCTGTCCGGGTCGCCCAGATGTGCCACGAGTTTGGCCTGACCTGGGGATCGCACTCGAACAACCACTTCGACATCTCGCTGGCCATGTTCACGCACACCGGAGCAGCCGCCCCGGGCGAGATCACGGCGCTGGACACCCACTGGATCTGGCAGGACGGCCAGGGCCTCACGAAAAGCCCGCTGCAGATCAAGGACGGTGCAATCGAGGTTCCCGATGCTCCCGGCCTCGGAATCGAAATTGACCGCGACGCCCTGGCCAAGGCACATCAGCTGTACCTGGAACACGGCCTCGATGCCCGGGACGACAGCATCGGCATGCAGTACTACATTGACGGCTGGTCCTTTGACCCGAAACGGCCCTGCCTGGTTCGGTAGAGGTAAATAATCCTTCCGCACGGCCGGGCCTCCCCCGCAACAGGAGGTCGGGCCGTGCGGAGCCACGTGTACACAGATTAATAGAAGGGCGCAGAGTGGTCGGCGTCGTTTCCGGAATACTGATCGTCGCCTCCGTCATCGCCGTCGGATATCTCGCGGCAAGGCTGCGCGTACTCGGCCCTGAGGTCCAGGGCGCCCTTACCCGCACCGCCTACTACATCACCAACCCGGCCCTGCTGTTCACGGTGGTGGCCCAAAGTGACATCCGGGCCGCGCTCGGAACCGATGCCCCGCTGGCGCTGCTCTCCGCGGCGGCAGTGGGGCTGCTCTATTGCCTGCTGAGCTTCCTGTTCTTCCGCCGCCCCGTGGCCGAGACAGCCGTCGGCGCGATGGCAAGCAGCTATGCGAACGCCAACAATATCGGCATCCCCGTATCCCTCTACGCCGTAGGAACAGCCCAGCATGTGGCGCCCGTCCTGCTGGTGCAACTCCTCGTGCTGGCACCGTTCTATGTGACCGTGCTGGGCCTCGCGGCGAGGTCGAAGATCTCCTGGCGGAAGCTGCTGTGCCAGCCGTTCACCAACCCCATGATCATCGCCTCCGGCCTGGGCGCGGCGGTCGCGCTCACCGGCTGGACAATTCCGGGACTTCTGCAAAAACCCATCGACATGCTCGCCGGCGGCGCCGTTCCCATGGTGCTGCTGGCCTTCGGCCTGTCCCTGGCGGGCAAGGCCCCGCTGCAAAAGGGTGACGGCCGCATCGAATCGCTCGCCGCCACCGCCCTGAAACTTGTGGGCATGCCCGTGATCGTCTGGGCTCTCGGCCGCTTCGTGTTCGGCCTCGACGGGGAGCATCTTCTGGCCCTCGTGATCATGGGAGCGCTGCCGACGGCCCAGAATGTCTTCCTGTTCGCCGCTCCATACGGCCGCGGCGAGATCGTCGCCCGGGACGTGATCCTGTGCACGACTGTCCTGTGCTCCGGGTCGCTGCTGGCCATCGCCTGGCTGCTCGGCTGACGGAAAGAAAACCGGACCCAGACTTGTTATACAAGTTTACAGCTTGTAACATAAGTTGAGCGGGGCGGAGTTGCCTCGCAGGAACTTCAGGGAGAACCATGACCAGCGTTGATCTCATCCGCCACGTAAAGCTGTCCACGGCCAGGCTGCCGCTGGCCGTTCCCATCAGCGACGCCAAGGTGTTCACCGGGCGCCAGAAGCCCATGACCGAAGTCGTCTTCCTCTTCGCCGAAATCACCACCGAACAGGGCCACAGCGGAATCGGCTTCAGCTACTC
>JBKPJW010000177.1:0-1904 GCA_046730875.1 Actinomycetota bacterium
GCGTGAGCCTGTTCACCGACTGGAGCGGGGCAACGGTGGGTCAGGCCTGGCTCAAGAGCCGGACGAGCGAGGCGGCCACGCCTGCCGGTTTGTCGTCATTCTTCTCGGGCACTCCGGCCGCCCATGCCCGGCACCCGCTTCCCGGCGTCTCCGGGAGCACCTGCACCCAGCAGCTCGGCTCGCCGGGGCCGTGGGCTGACAGGCTCGCCCACTTCCGGATGGAGTTCACGCCGAGCAAGGGCGACGAGCTGCAGAGCGAATACCTGATTCCACGGGAGCACGCCGTGGAGGCCATCCGCACCATGCGCAGGCTCTCCGGCGTCATCACTCCCCTGCTCCTGGTCGGGGAAATCCGGACCATCGCGGCCGACGAGCTGTGGCTCAGCCCCAACTACGGCCGGGACGGAATCGGCCTACATTTCACCTGGAGCCGGGACGAACCGGCAGTCAGGGCAATCCTGCCGCTCCTTGAAGCCGAGCTGGCCCCGTTCGGCGCCAGGCCGCACTGGGGCAAACTGTTCCACGCCGGCGCCGCCGGCCTCGCCCCGCTGTACCCGCGCTTTGCCGACTTCACCGCGCTGGCCGGCCGGATGGATCCGGCCGGAAAATTCCGCAACGCCTTCCTGGACCGCACGGTGTTCGGCCGCTGATAGTGTCACGATGATGCCTCCACGTACCCCCGTTTCCGCCGCGGCCAGCGAGCCGGACCCGTCGCGCCGCAACAATTTGTCGCTGCTGACCTCCCTCGTCCATCACCACAGTGTGCTCAGCCGCGCCCAGCTGACCCGGCACACGGGGCTGAACCGTTCCACAGTCGGCACGCTGATCGGTCAGCTCGTCGCCCTGGGCGTGGTCTATGAGACGGCGCCCGCGGGCGAGGGGCAGGTCGGCAGGCCGAGTCCGGAGGTCCATCCCAGCCCGTCGGTGGCGGCGTTGGCGGTCAATCCGGAAATTGACGCAGTCACCATTGGCCTGGTCAGTCTCGGCGGGAAGGTGCAAAAGAAGATCCGTTTCGACACCGAACGGATACCGAGCGCCCGGGAAGCGGTGAATATCGCATCGGCCGTCATCGCGGGGATGCGTTCCGAGTTGGATGCCTCGTACCGGATTACCGGCATCGGCATGGCCGTGCCCGGCCTGGTTAACCGCGACGACGGCGTGGTGCGGCATGCGCCGCACCTGGGGTGGCGCAATGAGCCGGTCGCCCGGATGCTGAGCGAGGCTACCGGCTACCCGTGCCAGGCCGCCAACGACGCCTCCCTGGGCGCCGAAGCCGAGCTGCTTTTCGGCGCCGGTGCCGGGCAGGGGAACCTGATCTATCTCAACGGCGGCGCCAGCGGCATCGGTGGCGGGATCATCTCCGACGGACAACTGCTCCGGGGCGCCTCCGGCTTCGCCGGGGAGCTCGGCCACACCTTTGTCCGCTCCGGAGGCAAAACCTGCCACTGCGGCGCCACCGGTTGCCTGGAAACCGAAGTCTCCCAGTCCCGGCTCCTCGAACTGGCTGGCCTGAGCCGCGGCGACACCGCCGACCTCGAAACAGCGCTGGCGAACAGCAGCAGTGCTGGGGTCGGCGACGAAGTCTCGCGCCAGCTCATGTACCTCGGCGTCGCCCTGCGCAATGTCGTGAACATCTTCAACCCGGAGGCAATTGTCCTGGGCGGATTCCTCGGGACGCTGCATGCCCTCGCCCCAACGTCGTTGAATGAAACGCTGCTGTCCCAGGCACTGGACGGCCCCGCGGGGCAGGTCAGGATCTACCGCGCGGCGCTGGGCTCCGATCTGCTGATGATCGGTGCGGCGGAGCTGGCCTTCACGCAGTTCCTGGCCGATCCCGCCGGCATCGGAACCGTCCCGGCCACCGTGCCCCCATCACAGACAGGCTGACCGTGCAGCACCAGACC
>JBKPJW010000178.1:0-11986 GCA_046730875.1 Actinomycetota bacterium
CCCCTTAACAATGGGTTCCGGTTCGAGTACCGGGGAGTGCACCACGGAGAAACCCCGCCCCTGCAGGCCTAACGGTTCGCAGGGACGGGGTTTCTTTTTTGCGTGTTCTAGACCTTCTCGCGGGGCCGGTCAACTACTTTCTCCGGCTCCTCGACTGTAAATTCCTTGCTGCGGCGGGGGAAGTCCCAGAACTTGAATTCCTTTGCCTCCACCCGGGGCTCCGTGCGTTCCTCAGTATCCCGTGCGGCATCCTTCCTGGTATCCCGCCAGTAATCCCTGTTGTACGGATAGCACATCACTGACCTCCTTTATGGTGATTGCCCTTTAATCGTCCTCCGATTGCGTTGGCGCGTCGAGACTTCGTACGGCCGTTTCCGGCCGGCAGGCAGGCAGGCCCATAGGCCGGACCGGGAGCGTTCGCGAGAGCCGTTCGACGACGTCGGACGCCTTCCCGAGGCTACGGGCCGCGGCTAGAATCGACCCGCCCATGTACTCTCTGTCTTGGAACGACCAGCGCCGTAAAAACTGCACCACGTCATAGAAACCACCCGGTGTCCCGGAACCACACAGCGTTGAGCCAGCGAACGCCTGCGCCCGCCAAAGGATGAACAGCCATGACCGTCCCGCATGACGCTTCAGCCCCCGGCCCTGGCTGGTATCCGGACCCGGCCGGCTCAGGCCGGCTCCAGTGGTGGGACGGTGCGGGGTGGACGGGACAATACAGCGCACCGCAGCTCCCTGCGCCCCCACCGCAAAGCCCAGTGGCGCCGCGAAGGCGCATCAGCGACCGGACTCCGGTCTACAACCCGTACATCTGGACCATTGTGGCGCTGCCGCTCGTGCCGCTCATTCTGCTGATGTTCTGGAACCCGGTTCTGCGGCTGCGTACCATCGGCTCGCGGCAGGTACAAACGCTGGATCCGGCGTCGATCTTCACGGCGCCGTACTTCCTCCTGGTGGGCAGCGCCTTCGTGGTCTACGGCATCTCCGCGCTTTTGGCGTACCTGGACTGGGACAGGCTGCGCAAGGACGGCGTTGTCCGGCCGTTCCACTGGGCATGGGTGTTCCTCAGCCGGGAGGTCTACGTGATCGGCCGCTCCGTCATTGTCCATGAGGTGGCCCCGCGGCGCGGGCTCGCCCCCGTGTGGGCCACGATCGGCGTCGCCGTCCTCGCGGTGGTGCTCGCCGGCTTCAAGATGTCCGCCGTCCTGGCCACCCTGGCAAATCAGGCCGTGAACATCTAGGGCCGCCGCCCGTTCGGCGGAGTCACCTCAGGGAGCGGGGTGGTGCCCTTAGGTCAGCGGGCTAGCCTTCGCGACGAGGCCTGGCTCATCGGCGAGCGCGGCCCCGGTGCCTTTCACAGCAGCGGTCACAATGGACTTCGCTTCCGGGGAGGAGGATCTGGTCGCCAGCACCCTGACCACGGCCTGAAGCTCCTGGCGCAGCACGTCGGGGTCGATAGGAGTCGCCGCAAGCACGGAACGTTCCATGTCCGCGGCCGCCGTAACGGCCTGGCGCCCCTGGTCAGTCAGAGACACCACATGGCTGCGCCGGTCGGACGCGCTGCGCTGCCGCGAGATGTGACCGTGCGCTTCGAGACGACTCAGTGTCTTGCCCATGGTCTGGGCCTGGACCCGTACCAGCTGGGCCAATTGGGCTTGCGTCATGGGCCCATTCGCCGAGAGCACCTCCATGGCGATCACCCCGGCATGGGTCAGGCCAATGGCCCCCAATTTTTCGTTCCAGGAGTGTTCTACAAGACGTGCTGCCGTGGACAGTAGGCGGCCCGTGGGCCAGCGATCCATATCAGGCATACCCAAGAGTATAGCGAGCAGCGGATTAGTCGGGGACCGATCGCCTCACTACGCTGGATGGTCACCCCACTTGACGACACACCAACAGAGGAGACACCCATGCCTGAGCGACTCATCGCCGGTGCCACAGCACCGGATTTCACCCTCAAGGATGCCCAAGGCCAAGACGTCAGCCTGCGCGACTTCCGGGGCCGGAACACCGTCATCTACTTCTACCCGGCGGCCTCCACTCCGGGGTGCACCAAGCAGGCCTGCGATTTCCGGGATTCCCTCGCATCCCTGCAAAACGCAGGCTATGACGTGGTGGGCATCTCCCCCGACCCGGTCGGGAAGCTTGCCAAATTCGCGGCTGCCGAGGGGCTGACCTTCCCGCTGCTCTCAGACGAAGACCACTCCGTCGCGGAAGCGTACGCGGCCTGGGGCGAGAAGAAGAACTACGGCAAGACCTACCAGGGCCTCATCCGCTCCACAGTCGTTGTCGATCCCGACGGCAGGGTCGCACTCGCGCAGTACAACGTCCGGGCCACCGGGCATGTCGCCAAGCTCCGCCGGGACCTGAAACTCGACAACTGACTCCCCGCCCCGGGCCTTCGCCGCTGCCGGGCGGCCGTTCCCGCCGGCAATAGGTACAATGGAGCCTGGCGTCCGCCGCCGGGGTTCTTTCCCGGACGACGACGGCGCCGCGCGCGAGTGGTGAAATTGGCAGACACGCAGGATTTAGGTTCCTGTGCCTTCGGGCGTGGGGGTTCAAGTCCCCCCTTGCGCACACAGAGAGAACCCCGGTCTTCGGACCGGGGTTTTCGTGGTTTCCAGCGGTTTTTGGGGATTTCAACGGGTTCAAAAATAATTTCTGTTCCTCACCCATCCGCTTCCTCCGAGCAGCCGAATACCCATTGAGACACCAACCAAGGGTCGGTGCCCACCAGTCGGGAAAAGGCCACAGCGGCAAAGTTCGCCGCAGGCAACCATCGGCACAACAAAGGAGAAACCGAAATGCAGACCATCAAGCGCACCACGTTCGCCGTTGCAGGTATCGCAGCTTCCGCCCTGCTCGGCCTCACCGCCTGTGGCGGAACCTCCGCGTCCTCGGCCCCCGCTTCCTCGGCCCCGTCTTCCGCGCCGTCCGAAGCCAGCATGGCGCCGTCCCCGTCCATGAGCTCCTCCGCTGCAGCCATGGATCCCGCGGCCAACCTCGTCGGCCCCGGCTGCGCAGCCTACGCCGCCCAGGTTCCGAGCGGCGCCGGTTCCGTCTCCGGCATGGCACTGGACCCGGTTGCCACTGCGGCGTCCAACAACCCGATTCTCACCACGCTGACCGCCGCCGTTTCAGGCCAGCTCAACCCCAAGGTCAACCTGGTGGACACCCTGAACGGCAGCGAATTCACCGTCTTCGCCCCGACAGATGACGCGTTCGCGAAGATCGACCCGGCCACCATCGAGGCGCTGAAGACGGACGACGCCACGCTGAGCAAGATCCTGACCTACCACGTGGTGCCCGGCAAGATCAGCCCGGACCAGATCGTCGGCACGCACAAGACGGTTGAGGGCGGTTCCGTAACGGTTACCGGCACCAAGGATGCCCTCAAGGTCGACGACGCCAACGTTGTCTGCGGCGGCGTCCAGACCGCTAACGCCACCGTGTACATGGTCGACTCCGTCCTGATGCCAAAGTAGGCAGCAACAAGCACTCCTGCCCCGGCTCCAGCCTGACTCCCTGGGCCACCAGGAGAAGCGAAGGCCCGCACCATCCGGTGCGGGCCTTCGCTTTTGCGGTGGACATGCCCTGTGTGGCGGAGTGCCACACAGGCTGGCGGACACCGCCGTCAACTAGACTGGGGCTGTTCCGCAGCCGGCGGACCATCCAGTCTTCAGAGGTGATTCTCGAGTGCCCAGCAGTACAGTGCCCAGCAGGACAGTGCGGCGGATTGCCGCCAGCATCGGAGCCGGCCTCCTTCTGCTGCCGCTCGCGTCCTGCACCGGCACGCTCAGCCCGGCACCCAGCTCCGCAACCGCCACTTCCACCCCCAGCGCCGCGCCCACCGCGACCTTCACCTTCGGCACCGGCTCGGAACCGCTGGGGCTGGACCCCGCCCTGGTCTCCGACGTCGAGTCCTACCGCGTCACCCGGCAGGTGATGGAAGGCCTCGTGGGCGTAGACCAGACCACCGGCCAGCCCACCCCGCTGCTGGCCACCGAATGGTCCCAGAGCGATGAGGGCCGGACCTACGCGTTCAAGCTGCGGAAGAAGGTCACGTTCCAGGACGGGACGGCCTTTGATGCCGCCGCGGTCTGCACCAACTTCAACCGCTGGTTCAACTTCTCGCCGGCCCTCCGCCAGCAGGCCACCGGCACAACCTTCAAGGGCGTGTTCAAGGCCCACGCGGACCAGGCGACGCTGTCGATCTACAAGGGCTGCACGGCCGTGGCGCCGGACGACGTGCGGATCAACCTCACCCAGCCCTTCACAGGCTTTCTCCAGGCCCTCACCCTCCCGGCCTTCGCGATGTCCTCCCCCACGGCACTCGCCGCGGGCAACGCGGATGTCCTGAACCAGAGCCGTGGCGGCCAGCCGGTGTCCGCCTATGGCCTCCACCCCGTGGGCACCGGTCCCTACGTCTTCGGCTCCTGGGAATCCGGCAGCGTCACCCTGAGCAGCAACAAGGACTATTGGGGAGACAAGGGTCAGATCAGGACCATCAAGTTCGTGACCTACGATCACCCCCAGACCCGGATCCAGGCACTGCTGGACGGCAAGATCGACGCCTATGACGCCGTCACCGTGGGGAACTTCGACCAGCTGGTCAAGAGCGGGAAGCAGATCATCCAGCGGGACCCCTTCTCCGTCATGTACCTGGGCATGAACCAGGAAGTTCCCATCCTGCAGAACCTCAAGGTGCGCCAGGCCATCGAGATGGCGCTGGACAAAGACACCCTGATCCGCCGGTTCTTCATCGACAACACCGCCCAGGCGTCCCAGTTCGTGCCGCCCAAGCTCAGCGGCTTCAACAACAATGCCCCCGCGCTGGGTTACAACCCGGCCAAGGCCAAGGAACTTCTCGCCGAGGCCGGCTACAAGGGCGAGGAGCTGAAGTTCTACTATCCGCTGAACGTCAGCCGGCCCTACCTGCCGACGCCCGAGAAGGTGTACGCGGAAATCAGCCGGCAACTGACCGCCGTCGGGCTCAACGTCAAGCCTGTGCCCGTGGACTGGGCCGACGGCTACCTCCAGAAGGTCACCTCCCCCGGTGACCATGCCCTGCACCTGCTCGGCTGGAACGGCTCGTATTCGGACGCTGACAATTTCGTCGGCCCGCTCTTCGGCGAGAACACCGGAGAATTCGGCTACCAGGATCCCCAGGTGTTCTCCAAGATCGCCCGGGCCCGCGGATTGCCGGACGGCAAGGACCGTACTTCCGAATACCAGACCATCAATGCGCAGATCGCGGCCACGGTGCCCGCGGTTCCCATTGCCTTCCCGATCTCGGCACTGGCCCTCTCGGACCGGGTCCTGAGGTACCCGGCGTCGCCGGTGCTAAATGAAGTTTTCACAAAGGTCGAGCTAAAGCCTTGACGCCCGGTGCCAATTTCAGTTAGTGGGCGGTGCGGGGATATTCTGTGACAGCCAGAGCCGCTGCTATCGGAGACTGATTGTGACTTTCATATCCAAGACCCAACATGCCGACGTCGTCCTGATTGGCGGAGGCATCATGAGCGCCACGCTCGGCGCTTTCATCAAGCAGCTTGAGCCCAACTGGACCATCTCCCTGTTCGAGCGACTCGACGAACCGGGACTGGAAAGCTCCGGCCCCTGGAACAACGCCGGCACCGGGCACGCCGCCCTGTGTGAGCTTAATTACTCCCCCGCAGCCAAAGACGGCACGGTGGACCCCGGCAAGGCCCTGAACATCAACGAGCAGTTCCAGCTCTCCCGCCAGTTCTGGTCCCACCTTGTCTCGAATTCCCTGATCGGCTCCCCCAAGGGCTTCATCAACACGGTTCCGCACATGAGCTTCGTGATCGGCGAGGACCACACCAAGTTCCTCCGCACCCGCTACGAGGCCCTCAAGCCGAACCCGCTGTTCCGCTCGATGGAGTACTCCGAGGACCACGCCCAGATCGCCAAGTGGGCCCCGCTGATCGTCAAGGGCCGCGACCCCAAGCAGCGGGTCGCGGCAACCCGTGCCGCCGAGGGCACCGACGTCGACTTCGGCGCCCTGACCCGGGAGCTGACCACATACCTGGGCAACAACGGCGTGGAGATCAACTACGGCCACAACGTCAGCGACATCAAGCGCGCCTCCGACGGCGGCTGGAACCTGTCGCTAAAGCACGCCAAGAGCGGCGAGCACGGCTCCATCCACGCGAAATTCGTGTTTGTGGGCGCAGGCGGCGGCGCCCTGCACCTGCTGCAGGCCTCCGGCATCCCGGAAAGCAAGGGGTTTGGCGGCTTCCCGGTCTCCGGCCAGTTCTTCCGCTGCACCGACGAAAGCCTCGCGGCCCAGCACAGCGCGAAGGTCTATGGCCAGGCGTCAGTCGGTGCCCCGCCCATGTCCGTGCCGCACCTGGACACGCGCTACGTCAACGGCAAGCGCTCCCTGCTGTTCGGCCCGTACGCCGGCTTCTCCACGAACTTCCTCAAGAGCGGTTCCTACCTGGACCTGCCGCTGTCCATCCGCCCCTCCAACATCATCCCGATGCTGGCCGTGGCCAAGGACAACATGGACCTCACGGCTTACCTGATCAAGGAAGTCGCCAAGCGCCACGGCGACAAGGTCGAGGCCCTGCGGGAGTACTACCCGGAGGCCAAGGACGGCGACTGGGAGCTCATCACCGCCGGCCAGCGGGTCCAGATCATCAAGAAGGACCCGAAGAAGGGCGGAGTGCTCCAATTCGGCACCGAGGTCATCGCCGGACGCGACGGCACCATCGGCGCACTCCTTGGCGCTTCCCCGGGCGCATCCACGGCTGTGCCGATCATGATCGAGCTGCTCCAGAAGTCTTTCCCGAAGAACTTCAAGGGCTGGCAGTCCAAGCTCAAGGACATGATGCCCGGCTACGGGGTCAAGCTGAACGACAACCCTGAGCTCGCCGCGCGGCTGGAGGCCGAAACGGCCAAGACACTACAGCTCGAAGAGGTCACGGCCCGCAGCTAAGCCCGGGATGGGGCCAGCGGCCGGCCTGCACTGCGGGCCGGCCCCTGCACTGCCGGGCCGGTTTGCACTGCTAGTTTGGGAGCCGCTGCAGCTCGTTGCAGTGCCCGTCTGCAGTAGATGTCGACCCACCAGGAGACCATGAGATGTTCCGGCTCGCCAAGTTATCCCTCGCCAACCGGGCCCTGATTGCGCTGATTACCGTGTTCGCGTCGGTCTTCGGTGTACTCACGATGTCCTCGCTGAAGCAGGAGCTCATCCCGTCCATCGAGTTTCCGCAGATCACGGTCATCACCTCGATGCCGGGCGCGTCGCCGGAAGTCGTGGACAAACAGGTCAGTGCTCCGCTGGAAACGGCGCTGAAAGGCGTCGAGGGACTGGAATCGACGTCCTCGACCTCGCGGAACGGCGCCTCGCAGATCACAATGGCATTCACCTACGGCACCAACCTGGACCGGGCCCGGAACCAGATTGACCGGGCCATCTCCAACGCCCAGCAGTTCCTCCCGAAGGATGTCCAGCCGCAGGCGATTGCCGGGAGCATCAGCGACTTCCCGATCGTATACCTGGCCGTCTCTTCCGATAAGCCGCTCAGCGAGCTCAACGCCGACCTCGCCAGGCTCAGTGTCCCCCGGCTGCAGAAGCTCGACGGCGTCAGGGGCGCCGACGTCACCGGCGGCGCCACCCGGCACCTCCGGATCCTGCCCCGCCCCGAAGCCCTGGCCGCGGCCGGGGCGGGCATTCAGTCCATCAGCGACGCGCTGAAGAACAACGGCGCGCTGGTGCCGGCCGGCACCGTCGAAGAGCAGGGCAAGTCCCTCTCGCTGCAGGTCGGCAGCCCGGTGGACTCCCTCGATGCCGTCAAGGCTCTTCCGCTGGGCTCCGCCCGCGACGCGGCAACGATCGGCAGCGTGGCGGACGTGAGCCTGGTCGAGGACGCCCGCACTTCCATCACTCGGACGAACGGTCTGGAAACCCTCGCCCTGTCCGTGACCAAGAAGCCCGAAGGCGACACCGTGGCGATCTCGCACGCGGTGAAGGACGCCATCCCGGAGCTTGAGGCTGAGCTCGGTTCCAACGCCAGGTTCACCCCGGTGTTCGACCAGGCGCCGTTCATCGAGAAGTCGATCAAGGACCTCACCACCGAAGGCCTGCTGGGCCTGGGCTTCGCGGTCGCGGTGATCCTGGTGTTCCTCATGTCCGTGCGCTCCACCCTGGTGACCGCCGTGTCCATCCCGCTGTCCCTGTTGATCACGTTCATCGGGCTCTCGGCCACCGGCTACTCGCTCAATATCCTGACCCTGGGCGCGCTCACCATCGCGATCGGCCGGGTGGTGGACGACTCCATCGTGGTGATTGAAAACATCAAGCGGCACCTGAGCTACGGCGAAACCAAGATCACGGCGATCCTCACCTCCGTCCGCGAGGTGGCGGGAGCCATCACCGCCTCCACCCTTACCACCGTGGCTGTCTTCCTGCCGATCGCCTTCGTCGGCGATCTGGCCGGCGAGCTTTTCCGCCCGTTCGCCCTGACAGTCACCATCGCCCTGCTCTCTTCGCTGCTGGTCTCGCTGACGATCGTGCCCGTGCTGGCGTACTGGTTCCTGCGCACACCCGCCGATACAGCCGCCGGTTCCGGGGCTAGTGCGGCTAACGCCGCTGCGGTTGCCGCCAAGGCACATGAGGCCGAGCAGCGCACGCTCCTGCAGCGGGGCTACCTGCCCGTCCTTGCCGGGACGCAGCGGCACCCGGTCCTCACGCTGATCGCGGCGGCCCTGGTCCTGGGCGGAACCGTGGCGATGACCCCGCTGCTCGCCACGGATCTGCTGGGCCGCTCCGGCGAGAACAGCATGACCGTCAAGCAGGTCCTGCCGGCGGGCACCAGCCTGGCCGAGGCCAGCGCATCAGCCATCCGGGTCGAGGAGGTGCTGCGGGGCGTCGACGGGATCAAGGACGTCCAGTCCACCACGGGCAACGCGCAGACCGGTTTCTCCGCCCTGCGGTCCAGCGGCGCATCGAATTCGACGTTCACGGTAGTGACGGAGGAAAAGGCCAACCAAGCCAAGCTCCAGGACACTGTCCGCAGCAGGCTCGCCCAGCTCGCCGACGTCGGCAAGGTCACCGTCGGTTCCCAACAGGGCGGCTTCGGCACGTCGTCGACCGTGGACATTACCCTGAAGGCGGCCACTACCGCCGATCTCCTGGCCGCCAGTGACGCGACGGTCAAGGCCATGGACGGGGTACCCGGCAGCAGCGAGGTGGCCACCAACCTGGCCGCCAGCCAGCCGGTGGTCCAGGTCAAAGTGGACCGGGCCAAGGCCGTCGCGGCCGGCCTGAACGAAGAACGCGTGGCCGGAGTCCTGGCCGCCACGATCAGCCCGATTCCGGCGGGGACGGTCCGCATCCAGACCAACGACTTCCCGGTCCGGATTGGTGAGGGCACCCGCTTCACGAGCATCGACGAGGTCCGGGAGATCCCGCTTCCGACGCCGGCCGGCGCCGTGCCGCTCGGCAGCATCGCCTCGGTAGAACAGGTGGACGTTCCGGTCTCTATCACTGCCAGCAACGGCCAGCGAACGGCGCGGGTCTCGGTGACGCCGTCGGGCTCCAACCTCGGCGCGGTGAGCACCGAAGTGCAGAACCGCCTCAAGTCAGTCCAGCTGCCGCCGGGGGTTACCGCCACAATCGGAGGCGCCACGACGCAGCAGGCCGACTCGTTCCGGCAGCTGGGCCTCGCCCTGCTGGCCGCCGTCGCAATCGTCTACGTGATCATGGTGGCTGCGTTCAAATCCCTCGTGCAGCCGCTGATCCTGCTGGTCTCCATCCCCTTCGCGGCGACGGGAGCCATCGCCCTTCTCGTGGTGACGGGCGTGCCGCTGGGACTGCCGTCCCTGATCGGCATGCTGATGCTCGTGGGCATCGTGGTGACCAACGCGATCGTGTTGATCGACCTCATCAACCAGTACCGCCAGCCGCGCAACGGCGAGCCAGGGATGGCCGTGGCGGACGCGATCACGCACGGCGCCCGCCAGCGCCTCCGGCCGATCCTCATGACGGCCCTCGCCACAGTGTTCGCCCTGACGCCGATGGCACTGGGCCTGACCGGCGGCGGCGGCTTCATCTCCCAGCCGCTGGCAATCGTGGTGATCGGCGGCCTGATCTCTTCGACTGCCCTCACGCTCGTCCTGGTCCCGGTGCTGTACGGGCTCGTGGAGGGACGACGGGAGCGCAAGGCCCTGGAGAAGTCCCTGCGCCGGGGACGCCACTCCAGGACTGCGGCCGCGGCCGAGGACTTCCCCGACGACTTCCCCGAAGAAGTTCCCCTGCCGACCGGCTCGCACTAACCGCTCGCACTCTAGGAGCGCGAAGCCGGGTCTCGCACTAGGAGCGCGAACCGGTAGCCGAGGTCAGGGCCGGAATCCCGGCCCTGACCCGCTGCTATGCCCTGTGCGTCCCGTGGGCGTGGGCGCCGTGAGCCTCACGGGCTACATGCGTTCCGTGGGCTCCCCGTGCGAGTTTCAGGAGGCTACCTGTCGCCGCCGCCACTGCGTCCCTGTGACGGGGTCCGCCGGACACCACGGCTGCGGGGAGTGCGGACGCCACGGGAGTCATCACCTCGCGGGCCGGGTTCCCGGAATATGTTGCATTCTCCGGTACGTCTTCGCCCTTCATCAGCAGGGCGTCGGCCCCAAGTGAGGAACCGTCCCGCATGGTCACCCCGTAGTTGACCCAGCTGTCCACGCCCAGGGAACAGCGGTTGCCAATCACGATGTAGTCGGACTTGAACGTGCCGTCTTCCATGGAGTGGCCCTGGACGTGAGTTCCCTCATTAACCGTGCAGTCATCGCCGATTGTGACGAGGGTCTTTTCCGGCATATTCAGGCCGGCGTCATAAAGCCGCTTGCCCACCTTGACGCCCAACAGCCTCCAGATCATGGGCTTGAACGGAGTCCCGTTGAACGCCCCGCCGGCCAGCAGTTTCCACATCCGTTCATGCCGCCAGAAGTAACGGTCGTAGATGGAGCAGTACTGGGGCTTCAGGGGACGGAAACCCATGACCGAACGCTCCACCAGGGCGCCAAACACCACGCGGAACACCATCAAAACGAGCATCGTCCCGGCGATGGCCACTACACCCAGGAAGCCGTGGGCCGTTACGGCTACGGCGCCGGCGACTGTGGCAACGAACAACAGGAACCAGCGCTCGGCCAGGAACAGCACCATGCTCAGGATGTTGTGCCGGTTCTTGGCCGGGAGGCGCCGGTTCATCTCCTCCGCGATCTTGAGTTCGTCGAACCGTGCATCACGCTGAACGGTCCGGGGAATCTCAAAGGCGGGTGACCCCAGCAACCCCACGTCCCTCCGCATTGGACCGTCAATCGGAATCATGACCTTGGTGGCCAGCAGGCAGTTCTCCCCGACCTGGGCACCCATCGGAAACGTGATGCCGTTGCCCAGGAAGTTACGGCCGGCGATCTGGACCCGTGAGAGCCGGAACGAGGTGTTGGTGTAGTCGGCGTTCATCATATTGAGACCGTCCGAAACCATGGTTCCCGTTCCTACGGAGCTGAGGAACGGGGACTCGTGGCCCAGTGTGGGACCGAAGTTCGATCCTGTCTGGTGGACTTTGCCCAGATTCCAGCCCAGGGCCTTCAGGTAGTACACGATGTACGAACTGTCGCCGAAGATGTCTTTGTACGTTCTGACGTTCGAGATACGCATGATCAACCGGTGGATCGAGAAATGCCAGCCGTAGAGCGGGTACACCACATCGGGCTTGAGGAAGAGGTTCAGGAATCGCGGCACGCAGAGGACGAACACCAGGCCCGTGACCAGCCCGACAACGAACACAATCAGTGATACAGCCGCCACTTCGACGAAAAACGTGAAGACGCCCAGCTGCAGGTGTCCGGTGTTCAGGTAGGCCGGCAGGAACGCGGCCAGGCCGAGAATGGCCGTGGGCACAACCAGGACCAGACGGTTGAACAACTGAAGCAGGGTAAAGAGGACCCTCCGCCGGGT